>JADHSL010000021.1 GCA_016776925.1 Pirellulales bacterium
CCAAAGCTCGGCATACCGCGGCAGGTTCGCTATCGAATGCCGACTGGTGGCCAGACCAACTAAATCTACGAATACTGAAAGCACATGCTGGAGCACCTCCACCGATCGGCCACGAGTTCAACTATGCAGAAGCATTTAAAAGACTGGACTTTCAAGCACTCAAGTATGATTTGCAAACCGCCATGACAACTTCACAAGCATGGTGGCCTGCTGACTACGGTCACTATGGACCGCTGTTTATTCGCATGGCTTGGCACGGTGCGGGGACGTACAGAACAACTGATGGACGTGGTGGTGCAGGCGCTGGGACACAACGGTTCGCACCACTCAATAGTTGGCCAGACAATACAAATCTTGATAAAGCTCGTCGGTTACTGTGGCCCATTAAGCAAAAGTACGGGAAAAATATCTCATGGGCTGATCTCATGATGCTTGCCGGCAATGTTGCCCTGGAGTCAATGGGATTCTCTACCTTTGGATTTGGTGGCGGTCGCGAAGATGCGTGGGAGCCACCGGAAGATATCTACTGGGGACCCGAAAGCGAATGGCTCGGTGACAACCGGTACAGCGGTGAACGGCAACTTGAGAATCCTCTTGCCGCAGTACAGATGGGCCTTATCTATGTGAACCCAGAAGGTCCAAATGGAAAACCAGACCCGCTTGCAGCAGCGATCGACATTCGAGAGACCTTCTATCGCATGGCAATGAATGACGAAGAAACGGTCGCATTAATCGCAGGCGGTCATACTTTTGGAAAGTCACACGGCGCAGCACCCGCAGATCATCTTGGACCTCCCCCAGAAGGCGCGTCAATTGAAGAGCAAGGCCTTGGCTGGAAAAATAGTTTTGGTTCAGGGAACGCCGGCGACACAATTTCAAGCGGGCTTGAAGGTGCATGGACCTCAACACCAACCCGTTGGTCACATGGATATTTGCAAAACCTGTTTCAATACGAATGGGAATTAACCAAAAGCCCAGCTGGTGCCTGGCAGTGGACACCCAAGGACACATCGGCACAGAATACAGTGCCTGATGCACATGACCCGACGTGTTCTCATGCACCCATGATGTTTACAACAGATCTGGCTCTCCGAGTTGATCCTGATTACGAAGTGATTTCTCGCCGCTTCCTTAAAAACCCGGCTGAATTTGCTGATGCATTTGCAAGAGCCTGGTACAAACTGACTCATCGAGATATGGGGCCAGTCACACGGCTCCTTGGACCAGAGGTTCCCGAAGCCCAACTTTGGCAAGATCCTGTGCCCAATGGTGATTATGAAACAATTGATCAACACGATGTTTCAGTTTTGAAGCAACGTATTCTGTCATCAGATTTATCCATCACAGATCTTGTACGTACGGCATGGGCGGCCGCATCAACATTTCGTGGGAGTGACAAACGAGGAGGTGCCAACGGCGCACGTATTCGGCTCTCACCACAAAAAGACTGGGAAGTAAATGACCCAACTCAATTAGCACAGGTTCTCGCTGCTCTTGAAGATATCCAGAAGACATTTAACACCACAGCACACGATAAGAAGCAGGTCTCACTCGCAGATCTGATTGTTCTCGGAGGCTGCGCAGCAGTTGAAGAAGCTGCACGTCGGGCTGGATATGAAGCCTCTGTTTCCTTTCATCCTGGACGAACTGATGCAACTGGTGAAATGACTGACATCGAGTCTTTTGCTGTGCTCGAACCAAACGCAGATGGGTTTCGGAATTACGTTGCCAAGCATATCGATCGTCCTGCCGAGGAACTCTTGCTTGACAGAGCCGATCTTTTGACGCTCACTGCGAAAGAAATGACAGTTCTTGTTGGAGGCCTTCGAGTGCTTGGGGCGAATAGCGGAGGAGAGAGCCAATCTAGTCTTGGTGTCTTTACAAAGCGTCGTGAAACCTTATCGAATGATTTCTTTATAAACTTGCTTCGTCAAGATATCGAGTGGCACAAGACGGAAGAGTGCAGCAATATTTTTGCTGGAAAAAATTGTTCAACAGGTACCGTTGAATGGCATGCCACACGTGTTGATTTGATTTTTGGATCAAACGCGCAATTACGTGCCATAAGTGAAATGTACGCAAGTGAAGACGGCCAACCGATTTTTATTGAGGATTTTATTACTACCTGGGTTAAGGTCATGAACCTCGATCGGTTCGATTTGTCATAAAAAGTGAGTGACGGTTTCATCAATAAGAGGCCATCATAGACCACGTACTACCTACTAGTTTGTAGCCCAGAATGCACTTCGGCTGCTAGGCACCAGAAGAAGATCGTTTTGGGCTCGCTCACACTTACGCTGAACCTCATGAAATGCTCATAAAACTTGCTATGATCTCGGATGGGTCAGATGTGCTGGCATATTGATGAAGCCCGCCAGATCGACTTTTCCCTAATCTTTAAAAGAGAGGCGATAGCTGATGCTCTTCTGTACTACGTCAAATCGGTTACACGTTTTTACACGTTTTGTTTTGATTTCTGGCATTTTATTGCTTTTCACTTCAGTCATTCCTGATATCGCCTGTGCCCAAAAAGTTGATCCAGAATTAAAGCCTTATGAGCCAGTCGGTGGTGAAGTAGCCGGCTCTCTGAAGGGGGTTGGCTCGGACACAATGAATAACCTTATGGCTCTTTGGACTGAGGGTTTTAAAAATTTCTACCCAAGTGTTCGCGAAGGCATTGAAGGAAAAGGCTCTTCTTCTGCACCACCCGCGCTTATGGAAGGCACCAGTACTTTTGGGCCAATGAGTCGCCCGTGGAAGCCAAGTGAAATCGATGCTTTTAAAGATCACTTCGGCTATCCGCCAACTGTTATCCCATCAGCTATCGACATGTTGGCAGTATACGTCCATAAAGACAATCCAATTAAAGGTCTTTCACTGCAACAGGTTGATGCCATATTTTCAAAAAATCGTAATGGTGGCATGAAAAAACCAATTATGACTTGGGGAGAATTAGGGCTCACCGGTGAATGGCAAGATAAGCCAATTAGTCTTTATGGCCGTAACTCAGCAAGTGGCACATATGGATATTTTAAGGAGCATGCCCTGTTTAAAGGTGACTTTAAATCAACCGTAAAAGAGCAGCCTGGAAGTTCTTCTGTCGTGCAATCGGTTGCGAGTGACAAATATGGCATTGGCTACAGTGGCATTGGCTACAAGACAGCAGATGTACTCGCGATACCAATTGGAGCAAGCGTCGATGGTGAGTTGATCGCTCCGGAAGCGTCGAATGCGTACTCCGGCGCATACCCTTTATCGCGTTTCCTCTATCTGAGTGTGAATTACAAACCAGGCAGCGAGTTGGAACCGTTGCGTCGTGAATTTTTGAAATATGTTTTAAGTGCAACAGGGCAGGGCGATGTACTCAAAGATGGCTATCTTCCTGTTACTCAGAAAATTGCGCAGAAAAGCCTTATAAGCATTGGGGTAGAGTAACGTTTCTACTCTTTTCAAGGGCCTTGCATTGATACCGTAGACCGGTTGTTGTGCTACGAGTACAACAACCGGTTAGCGTTAAAAATCTAGTGTAGTATTTCTCAGACCATAGTCGTGGAAAACCCGTGTATTCCGTCGGCGTTACTCGATCCATCGACATTGTTCTATGAATCAGCCGGAAACTTTTACCGGACGCAGAAAAAAATCAACCACCCGCGCCACGGTTGTACTTAGTGACACAATAGCTCGCATGGTAATAACGCTCGGCGGGCTTGGAACAATCGCCGCAGTTCTTCTTGTTGGCGTCTTCCTTTTAGTCGTTGCGCTCCCGTTGTTTCGGCCTGCTTCAATTGATCTCAAGCAAACTATTCCGTTTACTCTCGCTGAGAAAAAATTGCTTGCCTCTGGCCTTGATGACTCTGGCTCCCTTGCATGGTTCTGCAATACGGATCAGATTTCAGTTATCGAACTCCAAAGTGGCAAAGAACTTCTTTCGCGATCGACAAAGGATTGTGGCCTTGAACAGGCATCTGCCATTTGCTGTCTTCCAAACAAACTGCACGCTGCAGTAGGTTTTCAAGGTGGTGAGATACGAACTGGACGACTCGGACTTGAAACCTTTTTTGTACCAAAATCAGATATTCCAAAGCCTGCGAAAAAACTACAAGTGGGTGAGGCTGTTACCGTTGGTGATGCTGTTTATCTACAAGCATCGAACGAGATAACAAAACGAATTGAACTCGTTACAGATCTCAGCGAGCACGTCTCTACCTCATTAAAAAATTCTATTATTGATGTAGATCTTTCACTTGTATCATCTGGCTCTTGTTTTGTCGCACTTGACGATCAGGGAAACATTCGTGTCGAAAAACTTTCTTCTCGTCGCAACTTGCTCACTGACGAACTGGTTGTGACCGCTACCGGAAGCACTACTAAGGTTGGGGGCAAAAATCCTGATTTTCGTTTTATTCAGATGTCTGGTCTGGGTGACCAACTGTTTGCTTTTTCGTCATCCGGAGCATTTAAACGGTTTGTTATCCGAAATGTTGATAGTCCTGAACTTATGGAGCAGGGAACCCTGTTCGATCCGGATGGCATCGTCACTCATGTAGCAAGACTGTATGGCGGGTCGTCTTTTGTGCTTGGTGACACCAGTGGAAAAGCAAGAATTCTATTTACTTCAAGAGGAACCAATAAACCTGCCCAAGATGGTCTCGTAACTCAAATTGTCGCAACGTTTACCCCAGAAAAATATAAGCGAAAAAAGCGTTCTGCTACATGCGCTATTTCTACCTCACCCCGTTCCCGACTTTTTGCAGTTGCTTCAGAAGATGGAGTTATCCGGCTGCTGCAAGCCACTACCCAATCATCGATCGCTACAATCGATTCTTCAAAACAATCTGCCCTGACGCAGAAACCTCAAGTCCTGCTTATTGGATCACGGGACAACCGTCTTGTTGCATATGACGGAAAGAACATTGCTACTTGGAATGTTGATGCTGGATATCCCGAGGTTTCTTTTCGTGCACTCTTTGGAAAGCTCTGGTACGAAAACTACCCGAGTCGTGAATATGCCTGGGAAACAACCGGGCACGAGTCCTTTGAGCCAAAATTCAGCTTGGTCCCACTTGTTTTTGGCACGATCAAAGCAACGATTTACTCGATGCTTTTTGCGACACCGATTGCTCTGCTTGCCGCAATTTATATGAGCCAGTTTATGTCTGCTCCCTCGAAGTCGCGAATCAAACCAGTAATCGAAATGATGGCCAGTCTTCCTAGTGTTGTGTTGGGGTTTATTGCGGGACTTATCATGGCACCACTTATTGAAAATAGTGCTATGTTTTTTATTTCTAGTATTTTCACAGTACCGCTTGTACTTCTTGTTGGTGCATTTTTGTGGCAACTCTGGCCTCCCGGATTAAGAAGCCGAGTTTCTGCATGGCGATTCCCTGTAGTCCTTGTTGTGGCGATTCCTTTGGGCGTTCTTTTGGGATCAATTGTCGCAAAACCAATCGAACTACTTCTATTTGGTGGTGATTTTTTTGCATGGCTAAACGGCCAGGGGGGAAGTGGTTGGGGAGGTTGGGTGCTGGCTTTGTTCCCACTCTCTTCAATTTTCGCTGCATTTCTGATAGGTCGCTTTATAAGTCCATGGCTAAGACTACGAAGTGTCCATTGGGGACACTGGAGAACTGTTTCTGTTGCACTCTGCCTCTGCTTCGTTGGCTTCATCCTATCGTGCGTATTAGCTACGTTATTTTCGACATTTTTTGACGCATTGCGATGGGAAACAAGGGGCGGCATCTTTAATACCTATGTTCAACGTAATACGATGGTTGTTGCAATCGGAATGAGTTTCGCGATCATACCGCTGATATTCACCATTGCTGATGACGCTCTTTCAAGTGTGCCTGATCACCTTCGAAGTGGTTCGCTTGGTACTGGTGCGACACCATGGCAAACGACAGTTCGCGTCGTTATTCCTGCTGCGACTAGTGGGCTATTCTCAGCTGTCATGATTGGTTTAGGCCGAGCAGTCGGAGAAACCATGATCGTCTTAATGGCAGCCGGCAACACTGCAATTATGGATTGGAATATTTTCAGCGGCTTCCAAACATTGTCTGCCGCAATAGCTACTGAATTACCCGAGGCTGCACGAGGGACTGCCCACTACCGTGTTCTTTTTCTTGCAGCGGTTCTGTTATTTATCATGACGTTTATCGTGAATACAATCGCTGAAGTCGTTCGACAACGATTCCGGAGGAGAGCCCATGAACTCTAATCGGTTTCGGCGGCGAAGCATCCGCTCACCTTTTTCGAGCCTTATGTCACATGGCGAACCGTGGCTGTGGTTAACCTCTGGTTCACTTGCTATTTCTCTGATAATGATTGTCGGGCTGCTGGTTTTTATCACCATACGAGGTGGTAGTAATTTTTGGCCTCGTACTCTTTATGAAATAACATTACTCGATGGGGAAAAGTCACTAGGTGAAGTAACTAGCCGTGAAACTGATTCTAGTAACTCCAAAGACGGTCACGACAATACGAGGCGTCGCCTTGTACGCACTGCAAACTTTGAAGTGACAGGCGCGCACTATAAGTGGTTCGATGAAAAGGAGATTGCGTCCACACAGCAACCAAAATTTGCGACCGCCGTCGAGCGACTTGAAGACGGACGGTTTCATGGTTTTCCTGTTCGCCTCATGGAAAATGGTATCGCAGTAGCGAGCGAACCAGAAAGCGCATGGGCGAAATACAAAGAGATATCGCCATCCATCCGCCAACGCTTTCGCGAAGCAAACCGTATTGATCGACATGAGCGAGGGGAATTACAACGTCGTCTCCGAAGTGCACGCCTTGCCGTATTCAATGCTCGCCTCCATCATGAAGATGACAGCCAAATAGTTATGAATGCTCAAGACGAGGAAGAACGAGTCAGGAGCGAAGTTGCTGAAATCTCGAGTCGTCTCGATAAAAAAGTGGACTCGTTACGACGCGATAATAGTTCGTGGGAATTTGAATTTGAAACGGCAAGTGGTCATCGAATGACTCTCCCTGTCGAAGAAATAGTTCAGGCATGGCAGCCCAACAGACTTGGCTTTTTTGGGAAACTTGGTGTGTACTGGTCGCGCTGGTGGGAGTTTCTTTCAGATGATCCTCGTGAGGCAAATAGTGCTGGTGGTGTCTTCCCTGCCATCTGTGGCACGGTTAGCATGACCCTTATCATGGCACTACTTGTCGCACCCTTTGGAGTTCTTGCAGCACTTTATTTACGTGAATACGCCACCGATGGACCTCTGACTGCTGCAGTTCGAATAGCTATCAATAACTTGGCGGGCGTGCCAAGTATTGTGTACGGAGCCTTCGGTGTCGGATTTTTCTGCTATGGAGTCGGTGGCTGGATTGATGACGTTTTCTTCAGTGCCAGCTTACTCGCGGATAATCAGCCTACATTTGGCACCGGCGGGCTTTTATGGGCCTCGCTTACACTTGCATTGCTAACGTTGCCAGTCGTTATCGTAGCGACAGAAGAGGCGCTGGTCGCCGTACCAAATTCGATGCGAGAGGGATCCTACGCTTGCGGTGCAAGCAAATGGCAAACTATTCGTCGGATTGTTTTGCCGCGAGCTCTTCCTGGAATAATGACTGGTCTCATCTTGGCAATGGCGCGTGGAGCAGGAGAGGTTGCGCCTCTTATGCTCGTTGGCGTGAAGAAAGTGGCACTCGATTTGCCGATCGATACCTCATTTCCATTCATTCATCCCGAACGCGAGTTCATGCACCTCGCCTATCTCGTATATGACGTTGGTTTTCAAAGTCCTAATAGCCAGGCAGCGAAGCCAATGGTCTTTACTATCACGTTACTCCTTGTTGCCATTATTGCCGTACTGAATATCGCTGCAATTTATATCCGATCCCGATTGAAACGCCGCTACACCCTACAACAATTTTGATGCCCTAAGAGCCTTATTTTTGGCTGGGAGACGAAGCCATGAAAAATGTGATTGAACAATCTGCAACTTCTGGAGATCAACCACCTGAGGTGCACGTAGATCGCCTCGAGGCCGTTGCTCAGGGCAAAGACGTTCCGGCGGAAGTCCACCCACAAGTACTTGAAGAAAAACCTGTTCTGGAGATTGAAGATTTCAATTTATGGTACGGCATGAAACAAGCACTCCATAATGTCACAATGCCAATCACTCACAGTAAGGTAACAGCTCTCATCGGCCCAAGCGGCTGCGGCAAATCAACGCTTCTTCGAAGTGTCAATCGAATGAACGATCTTGTTCAAAACGTGAAGATTAAGGGCACGATGCTGTTAAATGGCGATTCAATTTATGACCCGCGCATGGATGTCATCGATCTTCGCAAAAGAATGGGTATGGTTTTTCAAAAGCCAAACCCATTTCCGATGAGTATTTTTGAAAATGTTGTGTATGCATTGCGAATCGATGGTGAACGAAATCGTGGAATTTTAGAGGAAGTCTGTGAAGTCAGTCTTCGCGGGGCAGCATTATGGGATGAAGTAAAAGATCGCCTGCAAGACAGCGCCCTTGGACTTTCTGGTGGCCAACAACAAAGACTCTGTATTGCTCGCGCCATTGCAGCAGAGCCAGAAGTGCTCTTGCTTGATGAACCTTGCTCTGCTCTTGATCCAATTGCGACAGGTAAAGTGGAAGAATTGATACAGGAACTGCGAGGCCAGTACTCTGTCCTAATGGTGACGCACAATATGCAACAAGCCAGTCGTGCCAGCGACTACACCGCATTTATGTATCTAGGCCGTCTGATTGAGTACGGTTCGACATCAGACATATTTACAAACCCTGTACTCCAGGAAACGGAATCCTACGTTACTGGCCGATTCGGTTAATCGGAAGAATCTTTTCAATATCTGGTAGTAACCCTTGCTATGGCACGTCACATTGAACATCAAATTCAGCAACTTAAACAGTTAATACTGCGTTTTGGAACAATTGTTGAAGAATCAATCAATCTTTCGAACATTGCACTGTTTAAGAAAGACGTCGCGCTTGCTCGTCGAGTTATGGACAATGACTCAGAGATCGATCGCATGGAAGTCGAAGTTGAGGAAGAATGCCTAAAAATACTTGCTCTGTATCAGCCCGTTGCTGCTGATCTACGTTTTGTTGTTGCTGTCTTGAAAATCAATAATGATCTAGAGCGGATTGGAGATCTTGCAAGCAATATTGCAAAACGTGTTGCACAACTCGAAAACACTGGCCCCTATGAATTGCCTCATGAAATTCCGCTTATGGCAAAACAGGCTGAAGAAATGGTGAAGAAGAGTCTTGATGCTGTTGTGAATGGTGATCCAGACCTCGCAAGACTCATTCGAGAAGAGGATGACGTAGTTGATGCTGGCCGACAGACAGTGCGTAAAAACATGATGGAACAGATCAAACAAAATCCGGAATCTGTCGAAAGCTTACTGCGGATAAATTCTGTATCGAAACATCTTGAACGTATCGCCGACATGGCAACAAATATTGCCGAGGACGTTATCTATATGGTTGAAGGAGAGATTGTTCGCCATCGCCAAGATTCATAAATCTGATCAGGAGAACGCGAATACAGCCAGAAGCATTTAATGGGAAAAGCTATGTTGTTTTTTCTTATTCTGAAAATCCGTGATTGAGAAAAACTGTTCGAGTTGCTTTATTCTTCCCGAAAAAAATTAAATGCATTTTTCCGGTTTTTCGGGTCTAAAAAAGCGTTACCGGTTTTCTGCTAACACATTTCTCACAATTGCCTCATGATCGCTTCATGATCCAGTCATAGTCTGCCTGCTGATGAGTTGGAAAGGTTCCAACCCGTCGTAAGTCCCAAGACTAGGAATAAAAGGAAACCTCCCATGTCTCATCGTTTCAGTTCCCATAACAAAAGTGGTTTCACGCTTGTGGAACTTCTCGTTGTTATTGCCATTATTGGCATTTTAGTTGCTCTTCTGCTTCCAGCAGTTCAGTCAGCTCGTCAGTCTGCAATTGCCGCCGGTGCAAATACCACGCTAAATGGCTTTGGTCGTACCGCAGCTCTCCTCGAAGAGAATGACCGCGGTGGTCGTCTCACCACGAGTGCATTTGATCACAAACGTGACGGAGACATCCGTAAGTATGGTTACGTGCGTGACGCCCTGAAGTTTAAGGTTGTGAATCCAGGGAAAGCCCTTGATGCAAGCAACCCGTCAACGCTCAGCGAAAAGTGCCTTGACTACACTGGTGCCGGTGGTACTGCCACCGGAAATCCAAATCGTTGGGGTGGTAACGCAACCGGCATTGAGTTTGGTGGAACAAATTCACCAAATGGAACAGGTACCGGTGGTGCATGGACTTCAGCTGACTCAGCCGCACTCTATGACGATGGTTACAACTGTAACTTTGCATCTTCATGGCACTTCGTTCGTGGTGATGTCATTCCAAGTGCTGGTGGACTCCTGAAGATGGACGCTAATTCATCCGACGGATCAAAATGCCCAGGTGATGGAACCGGCCCACTCTCAGAAAGAATACTTTCTCAGTGCAAAACCACTCGTGACATGGTCGCCCTTATGGGTAACGCACGTAATGGTGATGGCAGTGAAGCACTTCTTGATTCCACAATGGCAAATGCTTTGAACACGTTCTGGGGTAAAACGACTCCGGGTGAAGAAGTCGCCCAAGCTGGTGACTTCACTGTTGAAGCCTTCTGTGATGGCATGAGTGCTGATGCTTCTGGCATTGCAGCTCTCGTTGGACCATTTGACTCTTCAGAGCAAAAGCTTCATGAGTTCAATGATATCCAGCCAATCGTGAACGCTCGTCCAAATGACGTGTCGGGCGGCCCAGACGTTGGTGGCTATGCTCAGATCGTCCACGCTGACGGTTCGGTGCAGAAGCACTTTGACGTTGCTGGTGCTGGTGATGATTCTGACGGCTTCATCGGAGCCTACAAGAACTCCGGCGGTAGTGGTTACACCGTTAACGCGAGTGCCTGGAATGGTGAAGCTCGTGGCAAGATCTGGCTGAAGCAGCTAGGTGGTGTAAGTAAGCAAGCTGGTGGTGGAGCAATTGAATAATTAGTTCACTTAAGGCCCCTTCCGTAGAACCGCGGCTGCCTCCGGGTGGCCGCGGTTTTTTTTGTGTACGAACACCCAGCGTGTATTATTTGAATACGAACCTTCTGGAATCTTTCGTCTGCCATTTTGAAAAGATAGTTTTACAAAGACATGAGTACAGCTACCGAAATCGCTCACCATTCGATTCAAAGTCCATCTTTCGACTCGAATGAAAATCAGACTGCCGAACCTGGGCCTACCGAAAACAAATCCCCGGCATTGAGCCGCGGGCTGCAACTACAAATAATCGCTACGTTGCTTGGAGGCACCCTGCTTCTCTGCTCATTGCTCGCGGGGTACTTATGGGAAAAACCTTTTTTTGCATCCCTACCGGCAGCACTTTCTGTCGTCCTTCTTGCTTCTCCGCTACTTTCTGCTGCAGCAAAAGATCTCTTGTCTGGTGTCGCTGGAATGAACGCGCTTGTTGCACTTGCTGTTATTGGTGCCGCTTCGAGTGGCAAGTATCAGGAAGCTGCTGCAGTTGCATTTTTCATGATTGTTTCGTCGTTAATTGAAAAAAGAACGGCTGCCGGCGCTGAGGCAAGTATTGAATCACTCATTCGTTTAGCACCTACAAAAGCAAGTAGAATTTCTGGTGATCAGGAAGAACTTGTTGAAGCAACAAATCTTCGACCAGATGATGTGGTACGGGTGCGGCCGGGTGATACTATCCCGGCCGATGGCGTCATTATCCGCGGTGCGAGTACCGTCAATCAGGCCAGCGTAACTGGTGAATCAATCCCTGCTGAAAAAGCCAATGGCGAGGAAGTATTCGGAAGCACCATAAACCTTACTGGCCTTATTGATATCAAAGTGACCAAGGCTGGTGCTGACACGTTACTTGGGCGCGTGAAAGACCTGATCCTACAGGCTGAGAAAACGAAAACTCCAATCATGAGGGTGGTCGATCAGTACGCCGCCTGGTATACACCGACCATTTTGATGCTCGTCGGGGTCGTTCTCTTTTTTGCCCTAAAAAACAATCCGGCAACCGCATTCGATCGAGCAATTGCTATGCTTGTCATTGCATGCCCTAGCGCCTTGATTCTCGCGACACCCACTGCAATGGTTGCCGGTTTGTCTGCTGCTGCGCGACTTGGCGTCCTCATAAAAAGCGTTGCAACCTTAGAAGCTGCTCGTAATATCACAGCCATCGTTTTTGATAAGACTGGAACTGTTACAAGTGGTATTCTCAATGTGACTCGTTTAAGCCCAACAGAGCCGACAGAGCCAAGTGATCTTCTTCGCTACGCTGCATCTGCAGAACAGAATAGTCGCCATCCTGTCGCACGAGCCGTCACCGAAATGGCAAAACAGGCGCGACTTCGATTACCGACACCAACACATTTTGAAGAAGTAGCTGGTCGGGGTGTACACGCAACTTTTGAGAATGGTGATACTGTTTTCGTCGGAAGAGCGACATGGCTGAGCTCGGCTGTACCAACCCCAAATGAAGTCGACGCCGAAGAGCTTGAATCCGTCCAGTCATCAAGTGAAACAGATGGACTGTCTGTCCTTCACGTTGTCCAAAACGGACGCTGCATTGGCTGGATTGGGCTTGAAGATAACGCTCGCCCAGAAGCTGCTGGCGCTGTTGATAAACTCAAGGATCTGGGCATTGCCAAACTGACTCTTCTAACCGGTGACCGAAAAAGTGTCGCTAAGCGTGTTGCTGGGCAAATGCATTTTGATGATTACAAGGCAGAAGTCTTGCCTCATGAAAAACTGGAAATGGTTGACATGCTGAAAGATGCAGGACATCGTGTTGCAGTTATTGGAGATGGAGTCAACGATGCTCCAGCCCTAGCTGCTGGTGATGTTTCTATCGCGATGGGAGCCGCGGGCAGTGATGTTGCTATCCACTCAGCCAGCATTGCCTTACTCAACAGCAATCTGAACAGGATTCCTTTTCTTGTCGAACTGTCACGAAAAACGATCTCTGTGATACGTCAAAACATGATCATTGGTGGTCTTTTTATTGTTGCATTTGTAACCCTCGCTGGAGCTGGATATATCACTCCTGTGATGGCTGCTGTCCTCCATGTTGTCAGTGGGCTTGCCGTTGTCTTTAACTCAGCGCGACTTGTTCGATGCGGTGAAGATATTGAACAGCAAGAAGCGACGGACGAATAGATTGAGCATGGTGCCATTGGTTGAACAAACTACGACGTGTTTCAACCAACGTCACGTTTCTGGAAAAGAATGATGGCAAGGCTCAGGAACGCAACGCTGATGCATACTGCATACAAGGTCACGACTCCCAGATATTCGAGTGTTATCGTATGCCCTTGAGTCAGTGCATCAGCTGGCCAAAAGAATTGAAGGTTGGGCAAGATGTTAGCAAATGGTTGTAGCCAAGCATTACTTTGTAATGTCACTGTGGCAAAATATTCACCAACCAGACCGACTAGGAAGAATCCGATGCAGATAAGGAGAGTCGCCACCTGTCCAAACCGCGTTGACGCTGCGATAGCAATACTTGTTATGGCAATAATCGCCTCAAAAATGAGTACAAGCCCGATCATCAGCTGTGGATCAAAATCTGAACTTGGGCTTTGAATTTTCCACTTTCGGCTAATGCATGAGATGGTGAGAAATGAGATTAATGCCAGAACAAAGCCCGAGCATGCAAACGTCGCGGGGAATGACCACCTGTAAAGGTAGTTGGCCAATCCAGCAATAAGAAACGTAAGTGATATTGCCAGAAATCCGAAAAGTATCACCACTGGGTCAAAGATATCCCCTGCTCGAACACTTGACTGAACTTGATGTCGAATGGTTAATAGAAACACAATTGATAGGAGCCCATATGCAAGACCTATGGCTGCTATGACACCCAAAAACTTACCGAGAACAACAAATGGCCTTGGAACCGGCTTACTGACGACAGTCAACACCGTCTTGTTTTCAATTTCCTTGCAAAGAACGCTGGTAGCAATAAACGCTGACATCAATAACCCTGTCAGAAAGAGCGTACTTAACCCAAGGTCAACGAGCAGTTTGTTGTCATCCTCAAGCGTGTAGCCAGCAACATTGACATTCAGGAGCATTGCCAACAGCCCACCGCAAATAAGCACTGTGTGGACTGGCTGCCGTATTGATTCAAGAAGAGCATTTCGAGCGAGGGCAAGAATAACCATTTCGCTAAATTAGCCAATTATCCCTACGAAATGAATGGTTGCGTTCATAAATGGTTGAATTTCATGGAAAACCCTCAATAAAAGTACATCATTTTTGAAACATTAGAATTAGATGAGTGGGTCTCCTCCTGCTTGTTCCCTTGCTTCGTAGACATTTTAATAATGTTAAAGAAGAAGGTAATTCGAATCTGCTTTTCCTCCTTCATCGTTTTGCCCAGACGAACAGTTGACATCTGAAATGAATCGCAATGATCGAAACAACCATCAGGACGACACACTGCTTTACAGTCGTGCTCTAACTGCTGCAATTTCTGGTCTTGCCATCCAGTTAATTCTGATGCTGGCGGCAGCATTGACCGCCCTGTGGGGTGATGCACAGGCTCTCTATGCAGTTTCATGGCACATGCTGGGTGGCTTACCTATTTGGATCATTCTCGTTCTTCTCTACCAACAACACGAAACTGAACGAGTTCAACGCCTCGCAGCTGAAAAATTAGAGGACAGCACAAAAGCTGCCGCAATCTTTGGGAATCTAAGTGACGATCTCGATGCTGTACGGAACCGCCTTGATCGACTTTATCGCTATGGCCTTCCCATCATCAGTGGTGTTGTCGCTCTCTACTTGCTTGCAACAGGAGCAACGCTTCTCTGGTTTCACTTTCAACAGGTAGCAGATGGCAGTGTAGCCGCTCTCTCCGAAGATTGTGACCCTGTTGGACTGATGTTTGTCACTGCTGCTATCTCATTTACCGCATTCGTGAGCGCTCGCTGGCTCAGTGGCTACGCGAGACAGCCTGCCTGGCAACTCCTTCGAGGTGGTGCCAGTTATCTCATGAGTTGCTTTGTCATCACGCTCCTACTCTTTGTTGCTTCGGCAAGCATTGCTGTTATCGATGACCAGTTCGTCCTTGGCTTTCTATCTGTTGGTATTCCTGCCGTTATGATGTTGGTGGGGTCTGAGATTTTGTTGACTTCACTGTTGGAGTCTTACAGGCCAAAAGTACCTGGCGAAACCCCTCGGCCTGCATTTGATAGCCGCGTATTAGGGTTACTTACTGCACCTGAGTCACTTGGAAGAGTTGTTGCAGAAACAATTAGCTATCAGTTTGGTGTCGAAGTGTCCCGGAGTTGGCTTTATCAGCTTCTTGGACGAGCGGTTACGCCGCTCACACTATTTGGTGCCACTGTTCTTTTACTGCTCAGTTGTATCACTATCGTTGGGCCGTACGAGCGGGGCATTCAACTTCGTTTCGGCACGATTCAGGGAACACCCCTGCAGCCTGGAATCCATCTTAAATATCCATGGCCAATTGATACTGTTGAACTTCATCCCGTTGGCCGCGTTCAAGAAATTCTCATTTCAAGTGATCTGACCGGGACTTCACGTGATGCCGAGGCGATCCTTTGGACCACTGATAGCGATAAGAAGGCTGGCATTGGTCAAGAGAATTTTCTCGCAGCCCCTGGCCAATCCGGAACGGGTCTCAACACGACAGGCGTGTCTTTAATTGCCGCCGACATTGTTGTTCAGTATTCAGTTGGTGATCTCATCCAATTCGTACTTGGCTCAACAGATCATAGAACTGCACTAAAGCTTGTTGCGCAGCGAGAAGTATCGCAATATTTTGCATCCCATGATATCGACAACCTTCTTGGCCCCGGCCGAACCCAAGCAGGGAAAGAACTCTCTGAGGTGATTCAGAACAGGCTTGATGACATGCAACTTGGTATCAACATCGTTGGTGTTGCCGTCACGGCACTCCATCCACCAATTGGTGCTGTATCTCGAGCCTTTCATTACCAGATCGGAGCTGTCCAGCAAAAAGAAACGAGCATTCAGATGGCGAAACGAGATGCTGTCAAGCAGTTAGCCAAAGTAGCTGGCTCTGTTTCACGTAGCAGGGAAATAGATAACGCCATTCGTGAACTCGACACTCTTCGGAAAGATTCCGATTTGAGTCACCGAGTCGAAATTGAAAAAAATATTGATCAGCTATTGACTGATGCTCGTGGAGAAGCCGCTGAGATCGTTCATAAGGCTCGATCGTATAGATGGAAACGATCTGTAGGTGAACGCGCTAGCAGTGATCAATTCGAGGGCGAGCTTCTTGCTTACCAAGCGGCTCCCATCTATTACCGAACCCGCAGATTTCTTGAAATTCTTGCTGAAGGCCTTGTTGGTCGACGCAAATTTGTGATTACTGGTGATCCCGGTGATACACCTGTATTTCAAATGGACTTCAGTGACCCGACATCTGCAATTGATACCCTCCTGACAGAATAAAACGACACTAGAGAGCTATTGTGAAAAACTCATTTATTATTTTGCTTGGTCTGATCATCACGAGCCTCTTGTTAGTGAAGATGTTTTGCTACCAAGTCCGTTATGATGAAGTTGCTGTACAGACAACTTTCGATAAGGCCGACAATAGCAGTATTCGTGAAACACCTGGGCTCAAATGGCGTTGGCCCTGGCCGATCAATAAGGTTGCCTTATACCCAAAACGGCTTCAGGTGCTCGAAGATAAAATTGAAGAATTACAGACGGCCGATGGGAAAAGTGTGATAGTAAGAACCTATCTCACATGGCGAATTTCGAATCCTCTTGATTTTTACATCACCCTGAAAAGCCCCTCTGAAGCGAACAGACAAATGTCATCTCGGCTTCGTGAAATTCGTGGGCTTATTAGTAAGTATCGTTTTGATGAATTGGTCAATACTGATCGAGATTCGCTGAAGCTTGATCAAATTGAGTTGCAGGCTGCAAACTCATTAAACACAGCATTGAAGCAGGCGGGTTATGGAATTGAAGTTGAAAGTGTTGGTATTCATAAAATAATCCTGCCGGAATCAACCACAGAAAAAGTTTTTGAGACCATGATTGCTTCTCGGGAACGACTTGCTGAGAATGCACTACAGGAGGGCCAGGCGCAGGCGTCCGCCATCCGTAGTGAAGCATCAAGTGCACGTGACAGAATCCTTGCGTTTACAGAGCGGAAAGCACAGGTCATACGCTCACTTGGTGACCGTGAGGCAGCCCAGCAGTATGCAAATTTTGCAAAGGATGAGGACTTCGCCATTTTTCTGAGGAAAATTGACGCGTTGCAAAAGATGCTGGACCATAACACCACATTCGTCTTGTCTGCAGAGAGTCTGGGAATTCTCGACTGGTTTAATAAAGATCCAGCGAGTCCAGAGCTGCCATTACCGCAAGAAAGTCAAAAGTAAATACAATGGACGAGACGTCTCCTAATATCGAGGCCGATGCGCCGCCAGCGCTTGATCCAGCGCAACAATCCCTTTCTGAAGCTCTTCGAGTGAGCTTTGGCATCTTAAAGATTGTTATGGTCGTACTCCTCATAGCGTACGCATTTAGTGGCACGTTCTCTGTTGGGTCGAATGAGGTCGCATTGCGTTTACGCTTTGGTAACTACGTGGGCAGTCCTGGTCAGCGAGTACTTGAGCGAGGTACGTACCTCGCTGCGCCTTTTCCAATCGAACAAATTGTGAAAGTTGATACTCGTCCGTCTACTCTTCTGCTTGAGGACGAGTTCTGGTTTGAAACAACCAAAAATGATAGTGGCCTCACAAGATCACAACTTCAATTTCAAAAAGCTGGCCCTCTGCATCCTTTACGAGATGGTTCGCTCATTACTGGTGATTCAAATATCGTCCATGCAAAATGGGCATTAACATGGCGAATCACTGATCCCGTTGCGTATCTAACAAATATCGGCTCAAAAGAAGTTGCTCAAGAACTCGTCACCTTAACTTCTCAACAAGGTATTGTTCACTCGATAGCCCGTCTCACTGCTGACGAAATACTACGAGGTATTGTCAATCGAGAGCAGATGCTCGGTCTCATACAGCAGAGACTCGATGACATGCGAACCGGCATTACGATTGATCAAGTTACACTCGATAAGGTTTCAGCACCGCTACGCGTCATGAGAAGTTTTGATGCAGTCACCAGTGCCGAAAGCGATCGTGCACGTCGGATCGTAGCAGCCCAACAAGAGCGGGCTCGTATTCTTGGTGAGACGGCAGGAGAGGCGAGTGAGCCACTACTGGATCTTGTGAATGCCTACTCACAGGCAACTGAGCTTGAAGATCCGGCACACGCTCAAGAAATTGAAACTCTCATTGATACGGCACTTCTCGAATTGAAGATAAATGATAGTGTGATTGGTGGCGATGTTGCTCGGGTCATGAACAAGGCGCAGACCTATCGAACACAAATAACCGAACAGATTGCAACTGAAGCTCAGTCTTTTTCACAACTGCTGCCTCAATATCAATTGAATCCACGGCTTGTAATGACAAAACTATGGGAAGATGCCCGAGAACAAATACTGACCGGTGATGTTGAAACGTTTTACACCGTACCGGGTCAGCTTGAGCTCCAATTCAACAGAGATCCAGAGATTCAAAAAGAACGACAAAAAGAGCAACTGCGTTCTCAGAAAAAAGCACAGGAAGATGCCGAATCGAACCGCTAAAAGGTTGTCATTTTAATTGAGGAATAATAGTTGCTGTGATTCAATCTACAAATGACATCGATATCGCTTGTGCAGGACTAACGAAAACATTTCGTGACTTTTGGCTACGACCAAGGGTGCGGGCTGTTGAGAATGTTGATCTTGAGGTTCGACGCGGTCAGGTTTATGGCCTTCTTGGCCCAAACGGATCTGGCAAAAGTACAACGATCAAAATGCTTTTGGGCCTGCTGCAACCGACAGGAGGACGAATTGCAGTTCTTGGGAAACGACCAAAAGATGTCTCTGTAAAACAGAACATTGGGTACCTCCCTGAAGAGTCATATCTCTACCGATTTCTGAGTGGACGAGAAACACTTGAATATTACGGACGATTATTCAGGTTAGATCGCCAAGCTCGACGTGAACGAATTGACATGCTTCTTGAGATGGTTGGCCTCGATGCTGTTCAAGATCGGCCTGTAGGTGAGTATTCAAAAGGCATGCAACGTAGAATTGGACTCGCGCAAAGTCTTATAAATGACCCCCAACTGCTGATTCTTGATGAACCAACCAGTGGCCTCGACCCGGTGGGTGCAAAGCAAATCAAAGACCTAATAGCCACTCTTGCTTCACGTGGAAAAACGGTTCTTCTTTGTTCTCATCTTCTTTCTGACGTGGAAGATTTATGCGACAGAATTGCCATCATGTATGGTGGAAAGGTTCGGTCCGAAGGAACATGTGAAGGCTTACTTCAGGAAGAGCATGCTTCGCTTCTTGAAACTTCAGAAATTCCCGAGACTGCGCTTGCTGAAGTACGAGAAGTTCTCGGAAGACATAGCGTTACAATTTCTAGTATCAAAAGACCCAGGAGACGGCTTGAGAGCCTCTTTCTTGAGATTGTCGAAAAGGCTCGGGCCGAAGGACTGAAGACATCGGGTGCAGGGAACAGTGGAAGTGTTGCCTCATTTCTTGCGAATCCAACGAATGAAGAGCAATTACCTGTCGAGTCAGAAGCTACAAATAATGTCGACGGCGTCGACACGAAACTTCTTGACAGTCTCGTAGATCGGTGAATCCATGACGACCGATATACATCATTCTGATACCGGGGATCCTCAAGAACACCCGCCGCAACCGCGTGTTGATGGTGATGGAATACCACGTTGGATTCATGATCAACTGTCTGAGAAGAAAAGCCTGAGGATTTGGCAGAAGCACAAGATCACAATTTTTGCTGTTATGGCTTTACTCACGGCGGGCGTTGTTAGGCTTGCTGGATTTGACGTTGTGGCCATCTCACTGAGTGGAATGATTTGCCTTGGCATAGGCTTCCAGTGCGGCATTTTTCTTTTACGGAAAAGCTTTTCGAGAAGTCACCCGATTACGGCAATAGCCCGTACTATGATCGAAGAGGCGGTGAATACAAAACTGTCTGTCATTCTTGTTCTTTTGGTTGTTGTGATACTCCCGACGTTACCTTTACTTCTTGATGCTGATGAGCGTCTCTCGTATCGAGTCCAATTTTTTCTTAGTTGGTCCCTGTCAGGAACAATGCTGCTCCTGGCAATGCTTGTAATCTCTCTATGCTGTCATAGTATCGCGGACGATATTGAAAGCCATCAAATCCATATGGCATTTTCAAAACCATTACGCAAATGGGAATACCTCTTGGGCAAATGGCTCGGCGTTGCGTCAATAAGTTTTCTACTTGTCGCTCTGGCCGGCATTGGAATCTATACCTTCACTACTGTGCTGGCTCGATCCAACGCTGTTGACAGTCAAGACCGGCTTGATGTGCAAGAACAAGTACTTACTGCTCGGGCAGTTGCCAAGCCGGTTCATCCAAGTGGTGACGCATTTGATCAATCTATTGAAACAACCATTGCTGAAATTCGTGAACGCGACCCAGCTCTTTTTGATAAGAACCCAACTGGTGCCCGAAAAAAAATCATTTCTCAACGAATTCATGAATGGCACACTGTTACGTCAGATGTCTATTCAAGCTACTTGTTTCAAAACCTGAATGAGGCAAAAACGCGCACGCCTATCATTCAATTACGACTTGAGCCCTGGGCCGACAACTCCGGCATATCAGAAGCAAAAGTTCGATTCGCAATGTGGCTTAATGAGCGCCCTTTTCCAGTTCAAAACGGCATTCATGAGACATATACATTTCGACAAGGCGTCATTCAAACACTTGATCTGCCAACAAGCGTAATTGATGAAGATGGCCAGCTCAAAATCACAATAGCAAATAAAAATCTTGTAATGGCTGGTGAGGATGTACCGACAAGTATTTCATTCACTCCTGGAGATGGTCTTGAAGTACTTTATCGTGTTGGTTCTTTTGAAATGAACTTTATACGTTCACTACTCGTTATCTTATGGAAATTAGTGATGATTTCTGCCGTAGCCTTAGCTGCCGCAACATGGCTGGGCTTTCCGACGGCTCTTCTGACTAGTCTCATGGTCTACTTTACTGCGACTGCCAACAGCTTTTTTGCTGATGCAATTGATATCTATACAGGTTTGGATAGCAAAGGGGCGACGCTTACGAGCATGTTCCGCATGCGATCTCGGCTTTTCCTTGAAAGGGTCAACAAGTTTGAGTGGTGGGAAGCTACCAAAACGATTGGTTCGTATCTTGCAGATTCGTTCCTGTCGCTTATCCCGTCTTTCGGAAATTATGACTCAATCACCCAACTTGCAACAGGACGACTTGTACCTTTACAAGAGGTCGGCCTTGGTTTCCTCATTCTTGGAATCTTTTATCCATCAATTCTTTTATTTGCAGGATGGGTCTTACTCGAACGGAGAGACTTAGTAAGCACTTCATCATGAATGATCGTGGAACAAGTATTACCGCAAGTGTTGTCTTTGTTGCCTGCCTTGCTGCTGCCACCACTCTCGCGGGTATTATCCAAAAACAGCGCGATGATCTGAACCTTATTGTCAAGATGGAAGGTGTATCAGGCATGCCACCGCATGTTGCCGTGGTGACAGCGGCACTTGGCACATTTCGTGGCCTTGCAGTTGATATGCTCTGGGCTCGTGCCGATCATCTCGAACGAGAAGGTGAATATTACGAGGCTCAGACACTCGCCCAATGGATTACTACCTTACAGCCACGATTTAAAAAGGTCTGGTGGTTTCAGTCCTTCAACATGGCATGGAATATCTCCGCTGCCACGCAGGTACCAGCAGAGCGGTGGGGTTGGGTTAAAAAAGGTATTGAATTGCTCCGATCTCGTGGAATACCACTCAACCCAGGTGCTGCTGATCTTTATTTTGACCTTGCGTGGATCTTTGAAAATAAGATTAGCAGCAACACCGATAAGGAGCATTGGTACTACAAAGCAAGACTTGCAGCGGAAATGCAAGAAGTCCTTGGTGACATGACCAGTGGGAAAACAGCTGATCAAATTATTACAAGCTTTCAAAAGATTGTTGATGCACCATCATCTCTTATAGAACTCGAAAAAGACACACCTGAAATCAATGAGGCGCTCGAATTCCTTGACTCCAATGGGCTCAAGGCCGATGAGGAAACTCTTCGAATGCTGGGACGAGCCATAATGTACCTAGCCTCTTTTGATGCGACTATTGTTAAAACATCTCCACTTCCCCCTGGCACGAATAAAGAATTTCTTCTCGCCATACAGGCCGATAAAGAAATGGCTGCGCTAATCTTTAATGACCTTGTACCATACCTTCAAAAACGGGTACTTGAAGATCACTATCAGATGTCGCCAGACAGAATGCTTGATGTAATGAATCGCTATGGCCCGCTTGACTGGCGACATGGTGATTCACATGGAATTTATTGGTCTGAACAAGGAGTCAAAGTCTCTCGTGCGCTTGAGCGTCGTGAGCAAATTAATGAGTTATCTCTTGTACGTGGACGACTCATGATGATTATAAATCTCATGCGGTCTGGAAAAATTGATTACGATGCCGTAAGCAAGCGGATAGATTTGCTTCCGGATCCGCGATTTGCCCCGAAATTTGAGACTGCAATCGAGGACGCGCTTGAACTCATTAATTCTGATCAGGGTGTGGCGGCTGCCGATTTTGGACTCGCAGAGGAAGCTGACTTATTCGCTACCTGGGAAACTTTTCTAAACCTTGCAACCATTCTAAATTTTCTCTACGGAGATGAGGCCGAAGCGCAAAAGTATTTCAAGCAGTATAAAAAGCTTTTGTCACAACAGGGTTTTGATGAAGAGCCAGCTTTTCAAGGCACACTTGAGAATTTTGTAGCAATTCGATTTGCCGATATGGCTGAAGTCAAACTGGGAGATCTTCGCCAACTGATCGACGCTATGATTCGTCGCTCTCTGGTACAGGGATTGGCTCAGGGAAATTTAAAAACATTCAATCGGTTTATCAAACTTGCAAAAGCTGTTTATGATAAACGATACGGAGCTGCTGAGCGTGGTGAAGATACCATGCTGGACTACAACAAATTGCTTCCCTTTCCCAAGCTCCTTGAAAACTCGTTCCAAAAAGTGATTACAGAAGAATCGCTCGCAATCCTTTTACGAGCACGCATGTGGGCCTGGGCTCCGGAACAGCTACGACAGAGTGTCTATCAATCCACTAAGGACACTCTTGAAAGGCAGGCCCTCGCTGCTGACCTGGATCCATTACGAGCATTTCCTCCCCCGCAAGGCGACGACCAATCAGCTTCAGAAAAACCCACAACAACAAGTATAAGTGAATGATGTTCGCTTTCGAAAAGTACACCAGTCCGAAAATGTGGAGCATCTGGAAGTCTTGGATTGGTTTTCTTGAGAAACCAGTTGATAGCAGCGGTCTTGTTCTATTCAGAATGCTCTTCGGAGCATTAATGGCTGTCGACCTTCTTGATTCATGGGACTGGCGAGTGACCATGCTCACTCAGCGACCTATTCACTTTCCTTTCTACGGCTTCGGCTGGCTGCCTTTATTGCCGGAGTGGCTTGCCGTCATAGTCCAAACATTGCTCATTGTTGCCAGTTTATGCATCGCATTTGGTTTTTTTTTTCGTACTGCCGCTTTTACTTTTGTTCTTGGATATAGCTATAGTTTTTTAATTGACCGAGCCTACTTTAATAACCACTACTATCTCATTTGTCTTCTCGGACTCTGGCTTCTCCTGGGACATTCGAACAGACGCTGGTCACTCGATGTCTTACGGAAATCTACTGAACCAACAAACATGATCCCGCAGTGGCAAGCGTTGGGCCCTGCCATCCAGATGGCAATTCCATATTTCTTTGGAGGTCTCGCAAAACTAAATCCTGACTGGTTACGTGGTGAGCCTGCGCGTTATCAGGTTTATCAAATCTCTGATAATCCACTCTATAGTTTCCTAGTGAGCCAGTCGTGGTCAGGAATACTTTTTGCTTGGAGCGGCTTGCTATTCGACTTATTTATTGTGCCGATGCTCTTGTGGAAAAAGACACGTGCTATTGCAATCTGTTTACTAGTATTTTTTCATGTCACAAATAGTGTCATGTTTAATATTGGAATTTTTCCTTGGCTAGGTATCGCCGGAATTGTTCTTTTTTTACCTCCCTCATCCCTGACTCGTTTTCTTCACTATTTTTCAACCCCAGACAATTCAACGAGTGATGACAACGAACATGTGACAAAAACACTCTTGAATTCGTCCAATATCATTGGAGCCTTTTTTTGTTGTTGGTTCGCCATACAGGGCCTACTTCCTTTACGTCACTATTTTATTCCCGGCAATGTTGGATGGACATGTGAAGGATTTTATTTTGCCTGGACCATGAAGCTTGACGTAAAAAGCTGCTTTCTTAATTTTCACATTTGTGATGCCGCTACCGGCCGGTGTGTTTCAGTTGATCACCACAAAGATCTCACAGACTATCAACAATATTTTCTTCCAAGAGAGCCAAAAGGAATTGTGCAATATGCAAAGTTCCTCAAGTCACAAGCCGTTATTGAAGGCCTTCGAGATCCTGTCATCGTTTGTGACTCAATTTGTTCACTTAATGGCAGGCCATATCAGTACATGATCGACCCACAACAGGATCCAGCAGAACTAACTATACCCAGATTTTTTCATGCTCAGTGGATTGTGCCACTGAATACTGCTGCACCTATCGGAAACTACAAAACACTGGCTCAAAAAAATGAGGTCGTGATGCAACTCGCCAGACAGACACGTCTTGATAAAAACATCTGGCCAAAAAAATTATGGGGGAAAAAGATCGTTGATGTCACACCAAAAAAACAAACTTCACAAGACAGGAATAAAGAACAGCTCTGATCGCAATATTGTTTTATTACCGTCGGAAATATTTCGATTGTGTTAGGGATTTCTTACGAATATGAGAAACCTCGAAAATTCAAAGCCGGTAATTCTTAAAACAATCGCTTTTCTCACAGAATTCTCATTTCTTTTGAAAGACCAATTAGGCGAAGATATGGATGTCAGAATCCTACCCTCACCTACCTCGCCCCACCTTCGAGGAACACATGTTGGTTCAAAAGAATCACGACGGAGAGATGAATCATCACTTTCCGAGTTTGGAAAATAGAGGATTTACCCTTATTGAACTTCTTGTGAGCCTTTCAATAATGGCAATCCTTTTTGCTCTTTTGTTTCCCGCTCTACAGATAGCGCGTGAAGTTGCACGCCGAACGGAGTGTGCAAATAACATGCGGCAGTTTGCACTGGGAATGCAGTCTCATTCCCAAACCAGTCAGCAACTTATGGGCTGGAGAAATGAGATTAAGAGCTATTCAATCGAAAAACGTAACTCAGAGCCTGAGGAAGCTCTTGTGTCTTGGACAGTCATGATGATGCCGTATGTTGAGGAACTTGTGAAGTATGATTGGTATACAGGATATCGTTCTGAAAATGAACATATAGATGATCCCCGATCATCTCGGATGAGAATTTTCTCTTGTCCATCACAAGACTGGAGTAGAGACGACACACCTTACCTTGCCTATGCTGCGAATGGTGGCACAGGCTGTGAGTATCTCTCTGGATCTGGCACTCAGAAGACTCAGTACACAGGCGATGGTGCGCTTGCGGATGCTGTCGGCAATTCAGATACCAATCCATATTATTTTAGTACTCGGCCAAAATATCGACCCGCTCAGTCAGAATTTGGAGGATTTTTAGAAGGCACAACACAAACAATTCTCTTTACTGAGCGAGCTGGTCCTCACGTTCCTGGTGAGGTCGTATGGTGGGCGAATCCCAAACCTGTGAAACCGGGGCGGGGTGCCGTTCTTTCGAATCATATTATTCTTCATCCTCTGCCACCAGGAGATACTGAAAGAAGAGACACGTTTTACATTAATCCGAAACCGGAAAAATACGTTGATGGTTGGACCGGTCATTTTCAACCCGATTCTCCTGACCCTGATAGTAATATTGATGACTGGCCCCTGCGGTATCCTTCCTCCTATCACTGCATGTTGGTGAATATGGCTTTTGCCGACGGGCATATTGATAAAATTCATGAAGAATTGGACCCTTGGGTCTATTGTCAACTGCTGTCTTCGTCTGAAAAAGTATCGGATCACGTCCGAAATTGGCAGCAGGATTATAGTGATGCAGGTGATCTCTACCCTTATCAATTCAATGCTGGTGATCTCAAATAGTCTTCACGCAATCATCCCAAAACAGTGAAAACGGCTGCAATCTCCTGAAAGCCTCAACCACCTTTTCTTTTTCTGACGGAATCATGAAACTAAAGGCTGCCCAACGTTGGCTCTCTTGGGGATTCGCCAAATTATGTTTCCTGATTTTTCCTATCTGTACAAAAATAAAACTGGCATAGAGGCCTACTTTACGTATTTCTGCCTTTGCTTATGGTGGCTGTTATTCTGGGTGGCAATTATTGCTGGTGTGATCCTTCTGATTGCTCTTTTGATTTCTCCCATTCTTATTTTCTATTTTGGGATCGATATTTTTAAATTTAAGAAAAGGAAAGAAAACTTTCTCAAGCAAAAGAAACAGCGAGCGAAACATAAAGATTCAAAGGCTAGCTCGTATATGAATCAACTGGACATGAGGCTCAAAAAAAAGTGAGTGACTCATTTCTTTTCTGATTTTTCTCTCCAGTACAAATTCAATTATTTGTGGAAAGTAATGAGTTGTCTCAAGCCGCTAGGAGAACCTGCCTGCTCATAGCTATTTGTATCGGGAGCATCTTACTTTTTCCACTCGTAGACAACAGGTTGAGAGCCATTCGGTTGTCTTCAAGCCCCTCTCAGTATTCCTGTGATCGTTGCTCGTGGTGGTTTACAAAGAAGCATGATTCCGCCTTCGATGTTTCTCAACCTCTCTCGATTGGGGCTATTTGCTCAGACACACGTGGCAATCAGACCGAGTTTGTCATCACAAAACATGAAGGAAAGTCAAACTTCTCAATCCGTCTTGAAACACATCAGCTCGCTGGCATTCTTTCTGACGGATTGAATTCGAGGGGAATAACTGTTGTTCTCCTACGGTCGGATGAGATGCCCAATGAAAGAAGTTTCGTAGTTCATGGCAAGACAACAGGCTGGTACGGAACATGGGTCGCTCATGGCGTCAGAGAACGGCAGATTCGCTATCTTCTCCAAGGAAACTGTATTTCTCTGACTATTCAAAATTCAAATAAGACCTATCACCTTAATTTCAATTCACCTGGCATGAATGGGTTTCGTGAGGCCGTCGATGAGTTCCTTGAACTGATCTAATTTTTTTAAATTTACGTCAAAAGATGTCAAAGCACATGTCGAGTCCGTGGAATTCAGGAATGTGATTCTTATTCGATCGCACCGCCACCAGCACTTCTACCAACTCGACTCACCTGCCTTGCCCAAATTTGGCCACGAATCTCTTCCCAACCGGAGTTGCTCATCGTGGACCCATTCTGGTTACTATACGGTCCTAAATAGCCATCGGGTTCGCCTAGGTATCCACCATCGTCAGAAATTTTTCTAACGCTCCCATCGGCAAATAGGCAGAGAGCATAGCCGCCCACATGTAATCCTCCTGCTGAATCCGAAATACGAGCTTCGAGTAGTGGATCAATCGCATCAAACATATGGAATTCGCTCGCCCCATTTCTATTGGCCCAACCTTGTATCCTCAGGCCAGTCGTCGTAGCGTCAACTCGCGCAGTCATTCCTTCCGAGAACGACCGTGTCGTGAATTCACCAAATTTCACAATCTCTTTTCCGATAAAGGTATTCGTTGTTGTTTTGGAGTTTAAGTCCGAAATAGGCAACTCAGTATTACGACCTGTTCCCATAACAAGTATCTGGTCACGAGTCACACTTGATAATGAAAGATCTCGCTCACTTAAAGGCCCCGTTCCATCTCCTGGACAACGCACGCCCTCAGCCTTATTTGCATTATTCAGAAGCTCACCAGTATTGTCAGGAACCACATCACCTCGAACAAGATGCCAGGTCGTCCCAAAATTACAGTTAAAGCCTTTGTCCCACAAAGACATGTATTCAGCTGCGGTATCAACATCAGATGGACCGTTCATACCCCCAAAAAATACATTAGAGGTTTTACCGGACCATCTCATTGGATTTGCCGGTATCGTTGTTCTTCCACCTGTATAGTCAAGAACTGTTTCACTAACCTTTGATATATTGCTTGCATCCAGCGACTTACCTGGGGTAATAAATTTGTATTTGATCGTATCGCGTATAAATCCAAATTTTCGAACATCTCCATCTCTTTGATGGTCAAACGCGCCTGAACACAACCGTCCTATCCGGTCATTCTCCTGCATAGCTACCTGAGATCGACCATACCCATTTAAGGCAGCATTTGCGCTAGAAGCCAGTGCTGATCGTCTTGCTGAAGCAATCACTGGCAATAGAAGAGCAAGTAGTATGCCGATAATGGCAATCACTACCAACAATTCTGCAAGTGTGAATCCGTCGCGAATATTGGCTTTCATTTTCAAACTACATGTTTTTGGTCTCGGAAAGGACTATCGCAACTAAAGATCTAATGTCTCTTGATAATTAATATATTCAAGAACCTTCCGTATGCCATTCTTTTCATCAAAAGATCATTATCCTCTTGATTTTTATTGGTGGCTCACTTTCCACTGAATATGCTTGTCAAATTTTATTGAAGCCGCATCAAGAGCACTATTACAACCTTGCGACACACTCGGCGGCTATCCCCCGTCATCTTTTCGTATCAAAAGATTGACAACAACATTGACGAGCGGAGACACAATAATAATTGTTGGCCAAGCAATAACCCATGAAAGGCCCCACGCCTTGAGCCAATCAATAACAACTCCGGGTCGGATACCAACATGGAGAAGCGTTATCACCAGTGACATAAGAGCAGACATCAGAATGGACATCACAAAAGAGAACACAAGCCCATAAAATCTTTTTGGAAACATACGCCTACCCGAAGAACTGATTTGGACGACTCAATAAAGCCTAATTGGAAGTTTCTAACGATAACAAAGGGACGTTCAATAGCCACTACGTTCCACAAAACGTACAGTACGGCTGGCTTCCGGGTAACGCCCCTTTTTGATACGGCTCATTTTCTTTTGTTTTTGAAAAAGGTAATTTGAATGCTTCCAGTAGACGATGCGTTGGCTCAAGATCTCCTGACTCTGCCGCGACAAGGGCTTCTTCAACTTTCAAATTTCTCGGGATAATGACCGGGTTTACAGTTTGCATCCGTTTTGCAACATCAACTACAGAACCAGGCTCTCGAGCGAACCGTTGCGACCATCGCTTGATCCAATCACTCAATCCGGCAACCTTGGAAAACTCTGGATCCACCTCAGATTGCTCGAGTCCATCAGCTAATGTGACGAATGTTTCCGTGAAATCTAATTGGGACTCTTCCATGATCTTGAGTAAATCGCTATAGATTGCAGAGTCTTCTTTCTCCAGAGTTGTAAGACCAAGCTTTGCATTTGCACCAATCTGAAAATACTTCTCGTAGCACGAGGGGAACGTTTCCAGAATTTCAACAAACTTTCCAACCGCATCCTCTGGATTTCCCGGCACTACCTGAACAAGACTCTCTGCTAACCGTGCCAGGTTCCACTGGGTGATCGATGGCTGGTTCTGGAAGGCATATCGACCTTGATGATCAATTGAGCTAAACACCGTCTCCGGATGATAGACATCAAGAAATGCACAAGGCCCATAATCGATTGTTTCACCAGCAATAGAAACATTGTCTGTATTCATAACGCCGTGCACAAAACCGACAAGCATCCACCGCGACACCAGATCTGCTTGTCGATCAAGCACCGCCTGAAAAAATGCAAAGGGCAAATCATCTGAGTTCCGCAAGTCTGGATAATGCCGATCAACTGTGTAAGCAAGCAGCTGTGAGAGATTCTCTTTATCACCCAATGCGGCAGCATATTGGAATGTACCAACACGAATGTGACTCTTTGCTATCCGTGTCAGAATTGCTCCTGGCAATGGAGTACTTCTCAAGACGCTTTCACCAGTCGCTGTAACCGACAAGCTTCGTGTCGTCGGTATACCTAACGACTCCATGCCTTCACTGATGATGTATTCTCGGATCATTGGACCGAGTGCTGCTCGACCATCACCACTGCGCGAATAAGGTGTACGGCCCGATCCCTTGAGTTGAACATCTACTCGTTGCTTGTCAGGAGTCAGATGCTCACCGAGCAAAATGGCCCGGCCATCACCGAGATTCGTAAAGTGCCCAAACTGATGCCCGGCATATGCCTGAGCTATTGGCATTGCCCCAGATGGTATTTCATTGCCTGCAAAGACCTGCGGACCGTCTAAACGAAGAATCTCGATAGTGAGGCCAAGATCCTTGGCCACCGTTTCGTTCAAAAGAATCTGCCCAGCATGTCGTACCGGCTCAGGTTTTGTAGGAGAGAAGAAAACTTCTGGAAGGTGTGCAAAAGAATTATCAAAGCACCATCCTGCATCAGACTTTTTTTTTATCGACACAATATTTTCTTAAAACAGTGAGTTACAAAAGGAACGAATGATGCTCCCTGACCAAGATTTGAGGCCTGAGGAGGAGTTGAAGTTTCTGTCGTATTATTCTGGTCTATAAGGGATCAAAAAGGGATCAAAAAATCTACCAATTCGATTATTCATCCAAAAACTCAAAACGTGCCTTGGGCTCACCAGATATCTCAACCGTTTCCAAAAACATTGCCAAGGGTCGAACCCAGAGCCCTCGATCTCCATAATCGGCTCGATACACAACAAGTTTTTCAAGGGTTTCGCTATGTGAAGCAACACCAAGTACGACGTAATGATTTCCCTTGTAGTGTCGATAGCGGCCACATTTCAAGTCATGCATTGTCTTCACCAACCGTACACTACACTTCGAACGAGAGGAGCATACTTGACTGAATTCAAGTCAAAGACATACTCCAGAAAACGCCATTCCAAGCAACTCTATTTCTACCACAGAGAGTCAGAGGACATTGTGTTGCTCTGCAAAAGCATTCGATTTAATAAAGTCCCGATATGAATACATCCACCTAGTGTAGTCTCATCGCTCTTTTCATTTGATACAAGATGATGCCTCAACACCTTTTTGTTTATGGGACACTTCGGCCACAATTAGCACGTGGTGAAGCACAAGTCCTTATTGCCGCACTTAAAATAGTTGGATCGGCTACTGTTCAGGGCAAGTTATATGACTTTGGTGCGTATCCTGGGGTCACAAATGAGAAGGGACTTGTGTTCGGAGACCTCCTTCTTCTCAGCAGCGATAAACAATTACATCTTCTGGATGCGTATGAGGAGTGCAACGGCAGTTCACCCCTCTTTACTCGTTCAATTACCACTGCTCGAATATCTGATGGCACGTCGATTGCTGCTTGGATCTACCTGTTTTGTGGTCGAGCAGAGCCCGGCGTGTTGATTGCGAGTGGCGACTACCAACAGTTCATGCGAAGCCGATTCAGCAACTGATTCCATCCAACTCTTCATAGAATGAGATGAGATTTGCCATCTTTTTTAGCAATGTCCTCAAGGAATGCCAACTTTTCGGGCGTCTAGCACAGGTGAGTTGCAGAAGGAAGCCCAGTTTTTAAGATAAGGATAGTTGTTTCCGGATGGCATGTCATTTGCTGCTTGTAACGATTTGGTCTGTGACTATTTTCGACACCGAACAGGCGGCTGCATTCAAACGGAACTCCTCGGCTATTCTCGGCCCTGCCGGAGATGCAGATCGATGTCGCGTCGTCCTGCAGTCGACAGGCTTCAATGTTTTCTCATCCCCCCTCAAAACTAAGGACGAACTTCAGTTATGAGCACGAAATCCAAACTGGAATACATCTGGCTTGATGGTTATAAGCCAACGCAAAGCCTTCGATCGAAGACTCGAGTTGAGTCAGATTTTGGTGGCACTCTTGAAGAGTGCCCAATGTGGTCTTTTGATGGCAGTAGCACTGAACAGGCAACTGGCGGTGATTCTGACTGTCTTTTAAAACCAGTAGCCGTTTTCCCAGATCCGGGCCGAAAGAATGGATACCTCGTCATGACCGAGGTGCTCAATGCTGATGGCTCACCTCACGAGTCGAATGGCCGGGCAACCATTGAGGAGGATGACGAAGACTTCTGGTTTGGTTTTGAACAAGAGTACTTCCTGTGGTGTACAGCGAACAATAACCCACCAGGGTTTCCACCCGGGGGTTATCCTGCTCCGCAGGGGCCATACTACTGTTCCGTCGGTGCATCGAATGCCCACGGCCGAGACTGTGTTGATGAACATCTTGACGCCTGCCTTGAAGCCGGAATCAACGTTGAAGGAATCAACGCTGAAGTAGCTGCCGGCCAGTGGGAATTCCAGGTTTTTGCCAAGGGTGCAAAACGTGCCGGTGATGAAATATGGGTTGCTCGGTACCTGCTTGAACGCATTGGCGAAAAATATGGCTATGCAATTGATTGGCATCCGAAACCACTTGGCAAAACTGACTGGAACGGGTCTGGTATGCATGCAAACTTCTCAAATGAATTGATGCGTACATGTGGTGATAAAGAAGTCTTCACCACTATTTGCGAAGGTTTTGGTGGTGTTGTTGAAAGGCATATTTCCGTTTATGGTGCCGACAACGACCAACGCTTGACCGGTCAACACGAAACGCAAAGCATTGACCAGTTTAGTTACGGTGTTTCTGACCGTGGTGCATCCATTCGTATTCCTGTTGGCACGATTGATGATGGCTGGAAAGGCCGTCTTGAAGATCGCCGACCTGCTTCGAATGCTGACCCATACAAGGTCGCTGCTGCAATTATCAAGACTGTCAAAGGTGCTGCCGGAGCTGCAGTCTGATTCTCAAGAAACATTTTGTTTCACATGATAAAGGGTCTCCCGGAATTTTATTTCGGGAGACCCTTTCTTTTACTGGTCCTGATTTTCAAGCTTACGAAGCACCTGAAGTGTGTACGCTGAGTCAAGAAGTCGCACTGCATCAAGCATCTCCTGCATTGTTTGGAATCGGTTTGCTGTTTTTTTCTCAAGCGCTTTCATAACAATGTCATCAAGTTCTTTTGGGATGTTTTTTTCGGGAGCAAGCGTTGATGGTGGGCATGGGTCATTATGAATAATATTCTCAAATGTTTCTTGAATCACACGACCCCGAAATGGCTCCCGAAGAGCAATTGCCTCGTATAGCACGACACCCATGCTGAAAATATCACTCCGTTCATCGATTGTTGCCCGATTGGTATTCACTTGTTCAGGCGACATATAGAGTGGCGTACCCGGTCGATCTCCTGCCATGGTTAGGGACTGGTCTGCCTCCCCTTGCTGAATGACTTGTGGACGACCAGGTCCATCATCCGGCTGACCCCATACTTTAGCTACACCCCAATCAAGTAATATGACCTCACCAAAGTTACCCACCCAGATATTTTCGGGCTTCACATCTCGATGAATGACTCCTCTGGCGTGAGCATAGAGAAGAGCAAGTCCAGCGGTCATAACAATTTCTACTCGCCGGCGAAGATCAAACTCTGCCACTGTGACGGGATCTTTCTGAGCAACGCGAGATAGTATCGTAAACAGGTTTTCCCCAGAAATACGTTTCATCGTAAAATAAAGACCCTGGCGGTGATCCCGCCCAATGTCATAGACAGGTACCGTGTTTGGGTGCTGGAGTTGCGCTGTTATCCGTGCTTCTCGAAGGAGTCGCTGATTTTCTTGCTTATCAAGAAGATACTTCGTGAGTAACGACTTCATCACAACGGTTCGACCTGTCATTTGATCAAAGCAGGTTCTCAGGATAGCGCATCCACCTCGAGCCATCTCTCGGTACCCGGTATATTTATCAACACCCTCGGGAATAACTTTAGGGAGCGCATAGTCGGTTGCCGAAAGAAAAATTGGGCCTTGACCATCTACTTCTGTTGGCATCTTTCACTCCTTCTGAGGTAAAATCATGGTGTTGCTCAAAAACCGCAATCCGTCAAATACACCTACTTATACTATTCAAAAGTGTTCAGGAAGTATTTGTGGGTTCTTATTTTATTCTACTTCTAGCTTCCTCTCAGTTGGTGAGCAAACGTGACTCCACCACAAAGCCTTATCACAGGACACAGAGGAGCTTCTTCTGTAGCTCCCGAAAACACATTGTCAGCATTTCGGACAGCATGGGAAATAGGATGTGACGCTGTCGAAGGTGACTTCAGACTCACGCGTGACGGCATAATTGTTTGCATACATGATGCCAATACGCAACGGACTACTGGCATTGACAAAGAAATTTCAGAAGTCTCATTCAGCTCATTACAGAAACTTGACTTCGGTGCTTGGAAGGATGCCCGTTTTGCTGGAGAAGCATGCCCAACCATTGACGAAGTACTTGCAACTGTTCCACCACACCGACATATCTTTATTGAACTGAAGACGGGTCCGGAAATCATACAGCCGCTGAAGACGTCTCTACACAAATCATCTCTACTAAAAGAACAAATTATTCTGATCACGTTCAATAAAGAAACTGCGAACCAATGCAAGCGTTTTCTTCCTGAATACCGGCTCCATTGGCTTACTGAATTCCAGCGTCTTGAAAACAAACCGAACTCTTGGTTTCCATCTGCTAAAGAACTTGCTACCACTGCTCATGGTATTGGTGCGGATGGTGTTGGCCTTCAAGCGAATCGTCATGCTGTTACAAAACAGTTTCTACGGCAATTAAGGGCTGCCGGAATATCTGAATTTCATGTCTGGACTGTAGATGATCCAGAAGATGCAATTTTTTTTATTCACGAAGGCGCTTTTGCCGTGGCAACAAATACCCCTGGTCGATTAAGGGACCACATACAGGTTCCATAACAATTATCGTGCACGCTTTGTTTGTATATTTCAAAAGCATCTCTTTACACGTCCGCACAACAATGAATGCGCTGTGAATACATACAAGCGTCCCGTTTTTACAACTACTTGCGCCGAAAGGCTTTGCTGTTCGCTTCCCTACTCCCCGCCAAGAGCCAGTCGTCTATACTGA
>JADHSL010000113.1 GCA_016776925.1 Pirellulales bacterium
GTCCCGTCAGTCGTTCTGGTTGATGAAATGATCGTACATCAATCCAACTCATTCCTGCTCGACGAGCCGATTCGATACCAAGATCACTATCTTCCCACACGAGGCATCCTTCAGGGGCAACACCAAGGCGGCGGGCTGCCTCAAGAAACGGGTCGGGGTCTGGTTTGTGCCGGCTTGTGTCTTCGCTGGCAACGATACAATCAAAAAACTCACGGACACCAATCTGGAGTAGAATCTTTTCGCAGACATCATGGTATCCACCCGTAACGACTGCCACGGGCACATATCCATGGGCGCGACGAACTGCTGCAATCACTGGGCCAATTGCCTTGACATGCTTCACCTGCTCAAGAAAAGCTGTCTCCTTCATCTCTGAAGCCTGATCGAGATCAATTTCGATTGATGCCTCGGTCGCGAGTGTTGCAAGAATGTCTCGTGTCGGCCGACCACCAAGAGCATAGAACCGGTCTTCATCAAACAGAATACCGTGGTGTTTTGTCACATGAAGCCACGCTCGATAGTGAGCAGGCATTGTATCGGCGAGGGTGCCGTCACAATCAAAGAGAATGGCTGTGTAATCCTGAAGCCGCCAGTCAGCCGTTGGACCTTGGTGTTGCGCAGTGTTCATGAGATTCATTTCGGTGCCGAAGCCATTCGCCCCTCAGAGGTTTTCAAATACTTTTGCCGACAAGAGCCGCCCAAAACAGCATAATCCGACCCTAACGATTGTATGGATCAGCAAATTGATGAATTGCCTGCTTTTTCTTCCTGACCGGAACAGTTTTACAAGGTAGCCTATTCTATAGGTACTGTATTGGTCTCGTTTTCTTACGGCACGCCTCACCTGCTGCTTCCAGGCACGTCAGATTCATATCATGAAAATACCAAATCTTGGGATTCGACACCGCATGTTACTGCTCGGCATTCTGCCTGCAGCACTTATCTTCACGGTGATACACATCACGAACTCGGAGAGTGTTGAGAATGCACTTTTAGAACTTGCCGAAGAAATTCTTCGTGAGCGGACAGCTGTCATTGCCACAGAGATTGATCGCGGCACGCTTCAGGCAGTCACTGCCTCTCGCACAATGGCAATGGCAGCAGAACATGGGCTCTTTGGCGAGCGTGAAGATTCCATGGCACTCGCCAAATCAGTGCTTGAGGCAAACCCACAATTTACGGCAGCCTATTTTGGGTATGAGCCAAATGCTGATGGTCAAGATGCACAAACTCTCGACTCACTACCGAAAGGGGCTTTGGGTGACGGTGGACGGTTCCTTCCGTACTATTTTCGGGAACTGTCCGACGACACCAAAATAAGTCTTGAACCTCTTGTTGGTCTTGAAAAACTCTATTACGAAGGCTGCAAAAAGCGGGCTGAAAATCCAACAGAGACAAACAAGGCAATGGTGACTGAGCCCTACGACTATGAGGGCAAGTTCATGGTCGAGCAGACATTTCCTATCATGATCGATGGCAAATTTGCTGGTGTTGCCGGCGTCGACCGTGCACTCGACCAACTAACAGAAGACCTCGAAGCCATCAAGACTCGCAAAAAGGAAGCTGGCTGGAACATTGACATCATACTCGTCAGCCGGCTGGGCTCGGTAATCGCCTCCACTGTTGATGGCACTGATATGAAAACAAAAAAGATTGGTGCTACTGAATATGCGACCATCTTGAAAAAATTCCATGACGGAAGCACTGGCCCAGCTATAACAACCGATCTCTTATCTGCCACGGATCCTCTGTCAAAAGAAACATGTTTCTACTTCGCGAAAGAAGTCCCGACTGGTTCATGGACCGTCGTCATGCAGCTGCCGAGAAAAGATGTCATCGCAAAGATCAGTGCCCCCCTGCTTTTCACTCTTGCAGTGGCTATCATCGGCTTTTCAACAATCCTTGGCCTCATTTACTGGTTGACTGCCAGCCTGACGCGACGTCTTGAGCAGTCTGCAAAAGCAGCCCAACGTGTTGCTGAAGGTGACCTTACTGGTGCAGTTCTCGAAAAGACTGCAACCTCAAGTACTGATGAAGCTGGTCAATTGCTTCACGATATCGGTGCAATGACCGGCAGCCTCCATGAGATTGTTTCTCAGGTAAAGCGATCGGGGGTTGAATTAACGTCTACAGCGAAACAGCTTTCAACGGCATCCAGCCAGCAAGAGTCTGTCGTTCAGGCTTTTGAAAAAAGTACTGCTGAGGCTGCCGTTGCCAGTCGTGAAATATCAGTCACCGGTAAAGAACTGGGTGAGACGATGGCTGACGTTGCTGATGTCGCTACTGACACTGCCGAAGTTGCCTCAGCGGGCCGTGAAGATCTTACGGGCGTTGGTCAGACAATGTCGCATCTGGAAACAGCAACTGGTGAATTCTCAGAACGACTTTCACTCATCCGACAGCGAGCAGAAGACATCAATGTGGTTATTACAACAATCACCAAAGTGGCTGACCAAACAAACCTACTCTCTATTAATGCTGCCATTGAAGCTGAAAAAGCTGGTGAGTACGGGCATGGCTTTCTGGTAGTAGCCCGTGAAATTCGCCGTCTGGCTGACCAGACCGCAGTCGCCACACTTGATATCGAACGACTCGTTGAACAGATGCAACAGGCTGTCGCCGCTGGTGTCATGCAGATGGATCGTTTTTCAGCGGAAGTCAAAACAGGTGTTCAAAAAGTCAGTAGCATCAGCGAGCAGTTCTCTACTGTCATTGATAAAGTGCAGGGCTTGAATCAACGCTTTGACCAGGTCAATGAAGGCATGCAAGCCCAGACTTCCGGTGCCACCCAGATTGCCGAAAACCTCGTCTCTCTTTCTGATAATTCCAAAGCTGCCACCGAAACCCTTGCTGAATTTCGGAAGGCATCTGCTCATATGGAAGAAGCCATTGATGGCATGACCAACACCGTCAGTCGTTTTCGTATTGTTGACGCTTAATGCTTTTGGCCACTGAGGGCATCTACGTCGACCTGAGGCACTAGGCTGGTTGAACTCTCTCCCTTGCCGCAAATAGCTGCGCCGGAAATGCGTTCTCCTTATGTACAGCATGCGTACAGCATGCGTACAGCATGCGTACCGCCTGGGTACCGATGATTGCCCGGTGTACCAATGATTAATTGGTGAACTACGAAGCCCTGGCAAAACTGGCAAGCTTCAAAGCCAGTACCGATCCCGAACCTTTTGTCGGAAATTCTCATGCTGCGGGTTAGCCAGAGACGATCACTACTGACGATCGTAACGGTTTTTCTATGCGAGATCCTCTCGTACTAGGAGGCCAAAGGTGAAAAGGACCTGGAGCGATGATGCGACACGCCCCCGTTCAGAGAAGTAAAAAAATGACCGTATCGGCCACAAAAAGCCGTCAACGAAAGCTTCCTCTCCGGTCCGCTGCGCGACATAGGATATGGCAAAGAAGCATAAAATCTATGACACACCGAGCACGACGCCTCGTCACACTCGCATTGATTGGCATTCTGTGTTTTCAGGTTCCGGTTCAATCATTTGCCCAAGTGGGTCAAACAGCAATGTCACAGCCTTCAGGTGTTGGCAATGGTGTCGTCAATCGTGGACTTGGAGCACTCGGAAGTCTCAATGACGCTGGTCCAGGATTTTTCTATTACGGCGTAAACGGTGCCGGAAGAGGCCTTGGTTACTTTGGCAGTTACATGACGCTTGGTGGTTTCATTCCGTATGCCCAGGATGACCTTGGTGGTTTCTGGTCTGCTGACCTTCGAACACACCTTTCAACCAATGGTGGTTTTTTCTCCAACGTTGGTGTTGTTCGAAAGCAACTCACTGACAACGGCTCACTTCTTGGCTTTGGTCTGTATTGGGATTATGACGGAGACATGAACCAGTATTCGAATACGGGTGATGCTCCATACGGCCAATTCGGTCACATGTATCAGCAAGTTGGATTCTCCGGTGAAATCCTTACTGACAGGGGAGCCATTCGAAGTAATGGGTACATGCCTGTTGGTACAACTGCATACAACGTTGGAGCCCCCGGTGATCCTTTCACCAAACATTATATTTTATGTGCGTATGGACTTGATGCCGCTCTTGGTGGAGCAGATCTTGAGGTAGGTGCCTGGATTCCAAGGCTTGAAGCCTTTGGTGGCATGATTTCTGTTGGTGGCTACACATTTGGCAACGCCAATGAATGGAGCCAAGGCCCCGAAACAGGTGAACGAATGGTGCCATTCTTTGGCGGTGTCTACACACGGTTTGACATCACCGTTGCAAACAATTGGGACATCAACCTGCAATACAACAATGACCCGTTCTTTGACTCAACGGGTTTTGCACGGCTTACGTACCGAATGGGTGGCAGCCGACGACGCAATGTTCCCGATCAGCTTGAACAGCCATTGATGCGAAATGAGCACATTGTTCGCGGCCATCAGACGCCGTTAGTGTGTGGCAACAGGGTTACTGGCCAGCCTTGGAAGGTCATCCATGTTGATAACACGGCTGCTGCAGGTGGTAATGGAACAGCCCAAGCACCATTTACAAACCTGGCTGACGCACAAACAGTAGCACAGCAAGAATGGGACATTGTCTACGTACACGAAGGCAATAGCCGCGTTGCCCCGAACTTCTATAGCGATCCATTCGCCTTCCAAGCAGACAATCAGTTTCTTGTTGGAAGTGGCGGACCGCTTACTATCGAAGTTGGTTCCCAATGCGGAACGTTCAATCCAGCAAGTGGTGCATTCCTCTACACGATTCCAGCACAAAGCACAAACAATCCACTGCTCAGTAATCCTGGTTCAACAAGCATCGACACCAATGGCCAAGGTGGTTTGACGATTGCCAATCTTGATATCGTTGGATCGAATGAGGCACTGCTTGTTCAGGGTGGCGATCTCAATGGAACCGCTCAGCCTTTTGGAACAACAGCCAACCCATATAACTCAGCCATATCGTTGGCTGGCGGTACTTCCGTTCGCAATGTCAACATTGGCGGCGATGGCACAGCTGCAATCCAGCGTGGCGTTCGAATAACGAACTCAACCGGCGGCATTGAGTTCACAGACACAACCATCGCCAACATGACACGATCTGGCCTTCTCATTAACAACAACACTGGCGCACTCAATGTCAGCTATGACGGACGGATCGTGAGTGACACCGTGAATACCGGCGGAATAGCCAGCCCGCTCGTCGTGATTGACAGCAATACCGGTGCCGGCACCTTCGATATCGCCGTGGGGAGCCCACCAGCGGGATCTCTCATCACCACCAACGAACTTTCAGACACTGGTGGCGAAGGCATTATCATCTCGAATAATGCCGATACGGTTACGAATAACCTCGGAAATATCTCACTCACAGACACGGTTCTTCGAGGCATCTATGTCTTTGATGACGCAAGTACAACACGGATTTCGTCAGACGGGGGCCTTGGTATCGTGAGAACTACCGCTGCTGGTGCGGCTATTGAGGTCAGCGACGATGGTGCGGGGCCAATAACGGCAGCGCCTGCCTTCACCTACTTTGGCACAATTGACAATACGGCAAGCTCCAGCTATCTGCTCTTAGCCACAGGATCAAATGAAGATGCCGGTCGTGGAAGTATCACATTAAGTGGACCAACAGCGACACCATTCACAGACACTGGCTTAGGCATTCTTTTACAGAATGTTGACGCCTCCGTATCGGTAACCGGGGCGTCACTCGCCAGCACAGGGCAAAACGGGATACTTGTCACAGGCGGCAGCGGCGCCTTTGCATTTAATGACATTTCGGTCACTGGTGGAACAACCGCCGGCATTCTCATAACAGATCGTGCTGCTGCGGGTGACACAACCTTTAGCAACCTGACAATCAATAATCCAAACTTGTTGGCACATGGTATATCAGCTGCAAATGGCGGAACGATCACCATCGGTGGTGTCAGTTCCATCGAAACTGCCTCGACAACATTTTCTACTATCAACACCTTTGACAACCTAAGTGGTGACACCACACTTGCCTTCACTCTGCAGACCGTCACCACCCCGAATGTGAATGTCACTCCATGGACCGACCCACCATTCGGTGCCATTTCACTAGCCGCATCTTCGGGTTTCATCGATATCCAAAGTGCGTTTGAAGTCAATGGTGCTGCAGGCACCGGAGTGAACGTCGAGAACAATTCGACAGTCACGGTCGATGTCAATGGCTTGCAGATTTCGCCATAAGTCGAACCGACACAGTTTCTCAGTCACAGAACCGTGCACACACCCTGACGAGGGTTACCAGGTATCCGGATCTGGTGGTGGTGGCCCTGGTGGCGTTGGTGGGATCGTCGAACCACCGTCAACAAAGTCAGCGTTCTCATTCCCTTCTGAATCAACATCACCTCCAACACTTACAGGCTCAATCAAAGCACTAAAGAGTGCATCAGTTGAAATGTAAGCAGGTGGTATTGGTGTGTTAGTCACAGAGTCATAACCGAGGCTTGCAAAAGCGTATTGCAATGGATTGGCAGGATTGCCTTCCCAGAAATACGAACCTTGCGTGTTGCCAACAAATGCACTTCCAACAGCACTACCAATGTAATTGCCTTGGATTGTTATGTCTGTCACACCAGTACTCGACAGAACGTTCTCCGCAAAACGAATACCATTGCGTCCATTACTGAATATCGCATTGCTATTTGTACCGGCAGTCGTACTCGCACCAACTACTACAGTGAATGGATCCCCAGCACCGCTGAGAGTTCCCATGAAAATTCCATCGTAGATATTATTCGCTATATCTGAATTGACAATTCGTGTCGCACCAGATTCAAGCATCAGACCCCAGAAGTTGTTCTCTACTGAAGTTCGTGTTGGTGTCCCAAGTGTGATTGTCGCTGCTGCATTTGTCAGGACAGCTGCTTGATTGAGAGTCACTTGCCGAGTTGATTTATTAATAGCAACAATGACAGTTCCAGCCAAAACTTCAGTCCCTGTTACAGACTGCCCAACAAAGACATCATCAATATCGATTGAATTGCCTTGACTGTCAGTTGCCGGAATAGTCAGGGTGAACAGATTCAATATTGTCGAGGCGACAAAGTCGCCGATCTCTGTTGCTCCGACCGAATTAAAGGTTGATGTACCCGCAAGCTCCGCCGAATTCGTACTTCGGGCAAGCACACCGACGAGGTTGGCAGCAGTCGAGCTCCCAATATTCGTGCCAACAACCTGAACATTCTGTGCCGCATTATCAAGCAAGACTCCAGCACCGTCAAGGAAGCTTGTGACCGGGGCAACCGGTGTTGGTGACGCAGCAAGCTCATTATTTGTAGGAATATTTGCAGAAGTAATTGAACCTCCGACGATCGACACCGGGCCGTCCAGCCCACTGTCTCCAGTGACCCGAACACCGTAACGTACAGCCTGTGAGGAGTCATTTGAATTCAGGCCGATTGTAAGGTTTTCGAGCAGCACGTTGCTTGCTCCGTCCACAACTACTGCGGCGCCCTGCTCAAAACCACCGAATCGCAGTGAACTGACTGTGCTCGGCAGGGGCCGGAATTGGTCGCTCACGTCAGCAGAAGCATCTTCGCCAAGAACAAGGCCGTTGACTTCGTCGCCCCTGGTAACAAACGTGCTTTCCGACGATGTTGTGATTCGTGAACCGTCAATCACCAGCACCTGACTTGTTACCGCGGCATCAAGCGTATATCGCTGTGACGCATCAATCACAATCGGTTTTTCAATGACCGGCAGTTCCTGCTGCAGGACAATGGTGCCTGTATTTCCAGTTACGCTTCCCAGTACGTTGCCGAATCGCAACTCCTGAAGAATATTCTGGCCCACAAGATCTTCTGCTT
>JADHSL010000114.1 GCA_016776925.1 Pirellulales bacterium
CGGTTTGTTGACTAGGTGTGAGATTCGGGGACGATGACAGAAAAACAGGATGTGGAGTAGGCACTATGTTTTCACGACGACAGACATTAAAAACCGTATCTGCAGGGTTTGGGTATCTCGCCTTTGCCGATCTGTTACACAAATCTGCTGCGGCGGAACTTTCTGAAGCCTCACCACTTGCACCAAAAGCTCCGCACTTTCCCGCGAAGGCCAAGAGGATCATCTTTCTCTGCATGCAGGGTGGGCCCTCCCATGTTGATTCATTTGACCACAAGCCACAACTGCAAACTGATCATGGCAAGGCGGGACGATACGGGGGATCGTTATTGAAGTCACCGTGGGATTTTCGCCAACGTGGTGAGAGCGGTCTTTGGATTTCGGATCTGTTTCCTGAAGTGGCTTCAATGGCAGATGACCTGACCCTGATCCGGTCGATGCAATGCGACCAGCCAGTCCATCCGGGAGCGATGACACAGATGCACACCGGTACCGCGCAGTTTATTCGTCCATCGCTTGGATCCTGGACGCTCTATGGGCTCGGTACGGAAAATAAAAGTCTGCCAGGTTTTGTATCATTGAGTCCGCCATCGGGGAGTGCACGCAATTATGGAAGTGCATTCCTACCCGCTATTTATGGTGGTGCAAAGGTTGGTAGAGGTGGTCGATCGTCCCGAGTTGCCCAGCTTGGAAGCACGGAAAGTGTGCCGGATATCAAACCCTCTACAGACAAACACATGCAGCGTGCACAGCTTGACTATATTCAAAAGCTGAACCAGGGTGTTCTTGAAAAAGAGCACCATCAGCCTGACGTTGAAGGCATAATCGAGTCGTATGAACTGGCCTTTCGGATGCAAGACGTCATGCCGGAAATAATGGATGTTTCAAAAGAGACACCCGCCACACTCGAGCTTTACGGCGCAACTAGTGGGCCAACACAGACGTTCGGGCAGCAGTGTCTGCTGGCGCGACGGTTTGCTGAGGCCGGTGTTCGTTTTATTGAGGTGACGCATGGGAATTGGGATCAGCACGCGAATCTGACGGCGGATCATAAGGCGCGAGCCGAGGGGTGTGACAAGCCAATAGCCGGACTGCTGCAAGATCTGAAACAACGTGACATGCTCAAGGACACACTCGTTGTTTGGGGTGGTGAATTTGGAAGAACACCTGCAGCACAGGGTGCAGACGGACGCAACCATAACAATAAGGGCTACACCACGTGGATGGCTGGTGGTGGCGTCAAAGGCGGGTTCAGTTATGGCTCAACGGATGAGCATGGGTATGAAGCCATTGAAAACCAATGCCACATACATGATTGGCACGCTACGATTCTCCATCTCCTTGGATTAGATCACGAACGGCTGACATATCGGTACGCCGGAAGAGATTTCAGGTTAACTGACGTACATGGTGTGGTTGCGCAGGACATTATCGCCTAGTAAATTCTATGACGTCCTCAGTTCACATTGAGGTCAAAAGTCTGCAGTCCGGCGTCATGCTGGTAGAAGCCATCCCTGCTACGAGCGTTGCTATCATCAGCTACTGGGGTGGCTAGGTCGAACACAGCGCCAAGGCGGTATGAGCTTTTGTCGATTGGTTTATAGACATAGGGTATTTTGGTTATGGAATCAGATGTCCGGTCAACATAGGTGTCAGGGGAATTCTTCAATTCGCTCAAGCTCTTCGGCAGGCGTTTTTCTTTTTTATGAAACCGACTAATTGCCCCCTGCAGGCTACGGAGGTCAGAGATGCGTTGCCTATCTAAACGCACAAGCCGCTGATTGAATGGATTACCGGCAATCCACAGTGCCAGCACAAGGCTCAGTGAAGCCGTGAGAAATCCGGCCCAGGCGAGTCTTGGCCGCCATTGAGACTCTCGAATGGAAGTTTCTTCCCTCTGAGAGTTCCCCATTTTTTCTTCGAACGCCAGACCGCTGATGTACCAGAGGAAAATTCCCCCGGCGAGCAGCAGGACAACAATGCTTTTCAGAATGAACGTAAGCGTCAGATCACCATTGAGGAATCCCATCAAGACGACCACCATATCGCCGACCATAATCAGACTTGTGATAAGGAGGGTGATGTAAGCGAGTGTTCGTACGACGGGCGCAATACGGTTGGCTGGATTGAGTGCAATGTCTCGCATGATCGCGCGACGGACAAGAAGGAGCACCGGCAAGCTGGCGATCAAAACAGCGGCATTGAAACGGGCGGAGCCCCCGAGATCAAAAAAACTGCGGTTCGCGGGATCTTTTATAAAGATATCAATGGCCAGAAAGAGAATTGCCCCTGTTGAAAAGGCTGCCATATATAAAAGGAAGAGAGCGAGCAGGTGAAGAAACGCTGCGCGAGGGCCACTGCTGACGCGTTTTCTTGGCACGGGTACGGGAAGCGGAGACTCCGCGAAACTTTCGAGTGCGGCAGTCGCCTCGCGGTCAGTCCAGCCAGCGTCGATGAGTGCCTGTCTGATTTCTGTGCGGGCAACACCTTGGGCGAGACACTCTTTGGTGAAGCTCATCAGACTCGGTGGTACTGAAGCCATGGGGGTCTCCTGTGCCTCAAGGGCGGCCTATTGGTAGCGTGTCTTGTATACGCAAACAAATCGGCTGGATAAAGTCTAATCCTGTAAAAACGGGACACGCGATGCTGTGAAAGAGGAGACGATGCCATGAAACAACGGTATTGGTTTTATGCAAAACAATATGGGTGGGGGTGGGGTCTGCCTGCCACGTGGGAAGGTTGGTGCGTCATGGGTTTATACCTCGTGATTTTGGTTGCGGCTGCCACATGGGTGCCTCCACACCGGTTTCCTGGGTGTTTTGCAGGTACAGTCACCGTGGCGACTTCACTTTTTGGAGTTGTCGCCTGGAAAACAGGCGAACCACCACACTGGCGTTGGGGAAAAGACACGTAGTACCCTCAGCACTTGAGTTCAGGCGAAGAGGGCTTCGCGGAGTATTGGTTCAGTTGCCAACTGATTTGCAAAGAAAGAACCCAGGTTGGTTTTGCCGCGGGAAACAAGCGTTGCGGTAGGTGTTCCGAGGCAGGTAGTATTCGTCCTGTGATTGTGGCTTGGGATGGAATCATCAGTTTCGGAATGAAGCTACTCTGGAAAGAGGCATCATCAAATGAATAACCACAATAAGGGTTCTGCAGAGCGGGGACCGAACGACTTGGGTTGGTTGGTCCGCTGTAAAACCGGATGCGAAGGAATCGTGCACGACAGCGTCCCATGTATTGGAGATCCTTGCCCTCTCTGTACAAGTGAGCATGCAGACAAACCCTGCATTACATACTGTGTCAAGATTGCCACCGCGGGTGATACGTATGAACAGATGTCGATGGAGGGTGGCATTTCACTTGAGGGCGATGTGGTGCAGGCCTGGGATGTTGACCTTGGAAGTTTTCTCACAGGTGTTCATTCCGAGGACAGTACTCTAAGGCTGGATGATGAAACCGGTGATTTGTGTGGGAGTTCGGCGTCGGTGGCGGAAGGTGGTGAGCCTGAAAAGGTATATGGTACAGAGTCGAAAGTCCGTCAAACAGGAATGATTTGGCAGGACATAGAAAATTCAAAAAAAGAGACCAATCATCTACCCGAGCAGGACCAGCACAACACAGGTGGTGACGACTCGACGGACCTGCCGGAGGCCTTTGATGGGGTCCGGTTTAACAGGTGGCATGTACTTGGACTCATTTGTTGTGCAGTACTCTTGCTCATTGGTGGACTGCTCACGTTTGATGTTGTGCGAGTTCTCTACAGCCCGAGTGACACGATTATCGCAAGCCCGATACTCAGAGTATTGCGATAAGGCCTAGAGTCGAGTGCCGCGAGAAACTCCAGTGCCAGTATCACTGTCTGTGCTCGTGTTGAATGCACGGTCTCTATGGTACGTGGATAGGAGTTTAGAAACTTCTTTGAAAGCTTCGTACCGCATTATGTTTGCCCGCTGATTGAGGGTTTGCGTTGATAGTCTGAGTTAGGTTAATAGAGTTACGCCACGCGCTGTATCCAATAATCGTGCAGAAAACAGGTACAACGACTAACGCAAACATACTGCTTGGAATCTCCTGGAAAAGACCGGCCATTAATATGCCAACAAGGAAACTGAGAACGCCCCATTCTTTTGTATTCATTAGGAAGTCCTTTTTATGTGATGTGATGGGAGGACAGATTAGGTCAAATACCATCGGATAAGGATTGCGGATCAGCCGGTGGCAAAAAGAACATTGAACAATACGCCTGACAGTCTTCGGCGTGCTGCGATTGGGAGAAATATCCAAAACTGGTATCCGATGAGTCTCGGCAGAGTCCGTGTTTTTCCAGCAATAGGTGGGGTTTTATCCGCTGTGCGAAAATGGCATAGCCGTAGTGGACACAAGGAGAAATGAAAGGATTCATTCCTTCGAGCGAGGACACTTTCGTTTAAGGGAATCTCTAGAAAAAGCCATATTGTGTGAGCCGGCTAGGATAATTGTTAGAGTGATAGTCGTCGGTATTCAGAAAAGAGATGCTCATGAAGCGGCGGAATAATACAGAACCGACCCAGGCGTGTACCCCTCCCGATGGATATGGGCAATGGAATACTGACCCGCCGGACACGTATGCGAGTTGGGGTGACTACTTTGCGTGTATCTCTGATCAGGCAAGTGAGTTGTATAGTCGACGGGACGTTAAATTTCCTGAGCCATTGAAGCGGTACTGTCATGAGTAAATGGCAGTATCACGGTATTCTACGAGGCGATGGGTCGCACCAATATTGGTAAAAAACAACAGCCGGGAGATCAGCTCAAAGGGGGAGCGTTCTCGACCGGCTGTTGATCGGTGTTCGGTTCATACTACGTAGCGGTGAGGTGTCGGAACAACGTATTTCGTGCGAGTCCGTACCATATGTGTACCAAAAGCCTTGTTTGCCTAACGGACACGTGGTCATTTATCTATGAAATAGAGGGTGATGAAAGAACTTTTGCATGGGAGGTCGCTGGAACTGGACCACAATTTTTCGGCGAGTGCAGTTCCCATCACGGGTCGTTCCCTTGCCGTCCACGGAAATACAGAGCCGCGGCAATAAGGGCAACTGAGAGAACAACGCCCACAACGACCATGAATACAACATGTTCCGTTGCCTCTGCTTTTGTCTGGGCAACGTCTTCGACGGTTTTGCTGATAAGTTCTCCCTTGTCAAGTAACCGTTTGACCACCTGTGCGTGACTGACGGTGGCATGCACGATAGTAGTCCAAAAGGCACACCACCGAACTGAGCGAAACATGTTTCTGCAAATCATCGCTGCCTGGCTCCGGCTGGTTGAAAAGTTTAATCGGAAAATGAGAGTTGATGCTTCTCGTGTTGAGGTCTGTATTCATCTTGCGAGGACACCGAAGAATGACACGATCCGCCCGACGGTCTTCCATCCAATCCAGAGCATGACAAATGCCGTGAAAAATTCAAGCAGACGTTGAGCGACTTCCTGGCCTGTTTTGGGTAGCGTGAGCAGATTTCTGTATGAGCAACCTATGGCTATATACGAGATAGAGGAATAGTAATTGAGCTCAATGTGCTCTTCAACAATATGGAATTGTGAGATGGCTTGCCACGGTACCAGAGTCGGTGAGGGTTGTGAAAGAATTCGCCTTTGGATCAGTGCGTAGTCTGCAACCTGCGCTGTTCTGCAGGGGTATAACGCTCGAGAAAGCTCACCCCGGTTGCAACGCAAAAAACCGGTATCCCAGTTGATTTCGTTGGTAAAAAAGATGGCGAGAGAAATCATGTGAACGATGCGGCCTCGTCGTGCGTAGAACGTGGACAGGGGGTGGAGTGTGAAAAATCATTGGAAGCCTGTGTTTTGTGATTGATCTGTTTTGGGAAATTGACCCTGATGCCATGACGAAGGCTTTGAAGAGTCAGTGGGTTTCGCCGGGTTCACATCTATCCACAGCTGTCATGAAGCAGATTCGCTTGGAATGTGTTGGAGAGAAATCGTGGGAAGGAGTATCGAGGTGAAACCCGTATGGCAGAAAACGCTTGGAGAGAAAATGACTGGTTTTCGGTCAAAGTTGGAGACGCAGAGAATCCAGCTGGACTTTGATGATCTGCGAGTGAAACATCTCATAGAAGTTTCAGAGAGCGTCCGGCTCTACACCACAGAGTATGGCTACCCTCTCGAAGATGTGGCAGAGGTTATTGGAGTACCCCTGCCCCTCGCACAACGGCTGCACTCTTTTCTGGATGATGTCGAACCAGTCCCGATGACAACCAGCGATCGGGTCGAGTTTTTGAAGCTCGTTGGGGTAGATAAGATGAGACGGCTCTCAACGGAATATGAAGAGCTTTAGAGAGCCTTCCCATTCATACGGCTACAAATCGTTCGGGTCTGGGTTTTCGCTAGGAGCCGGGGCGAATCTTTGGTGTACGCCACATGGCCTATTAAATCGGCAGGTTTACCGGTGGCTCTGGATGGCGGCCTACCAGACATTTTTGCTGCGTGAAACAAATATCCTGCCGCGTATGTAACAGGAACCGGTTGCAAAACAGCCGCCCATTTACTCTTTTGTGAGTTAAGACCATGAGTTAGTCGTTCGAGAAATTGGTTGCTATCGACTGGTGCTCTGGTGCTGGTACGAGAAAGTAGCTGCTCCCGAGGAAGGCAGTCATGGACAGAACAAAGACGAGGCACGCATACAGCGTAGCAATTCCAAGGTGTTTGACTGATTCAACAACTTTTTCCTTACGTTCTCTGATATCTGCAACGCTATCGGTGAGGGGTACGGCACTCATTGTTGCGACTCCATTGGTGGTTGTTACTCTTTAATTTATACGCACCTGGGGTGGTCGGAGTTCAAGGAAAAATTGACTATCCACAACCAGCAAAAGAAAAGTTTCACTGTGATATGTAGCGTTGGACCTACAATTTGTCCGAAAAACGTATAGTAAATTTGTTTGAGGACAGTTTTGTATGCATATGCACCCACTGGTGCATCAGGGGTCGCATATTTCCAGCCGAGTTCGTACGCTGTTGGGCTTAGGGAACTTCGAAAATAATGAGGATGTGCTATGGCAGATACACACCAGGACTTTGATCTGGCGGATGTAGAACTAGACCAAAACACGGTGGGGCCAACGACTGAAGAATTGGACAGTGGTGATTTTTTTCATGCACCCGAGCGGCACTGGCTTGCTCGCTTCAGTGTTGTGATATTTTCGGTTGGCCTTCTTGCCGGAACATCGGCTACGACCGCGGCTTCCAATCAGTGGATATCGCAGGACACATCGGCTATATGCCTAACGCTCTCCGCAGGGTGCGTCATAGTATTTTTCGGAGTGTTATGGTGGATTACCTTGCGTGAATTAAGGTCACATAGCAAAGAACATGAAGCGAAAAAGCGATATAGAGTGACGTTGCTCTATTTCTTGTGTGGTCTCATAATTCCGATCGCTGTCATCTCAGTAGCGCTGTACTTTCTGATGTATCAGAAGGAAATTCTGTAAATTGCTTTGGTTTGGTAGATTCCGCGCTCAACTTCAACCGGAAAGACCAGGCCTGTGCAATGATGTGCCCGCTTGAGTGGTCGTCATCACAGGCCACGAGCGATTCGTTATTTCACTGTGTGCCGAAACGCCCCGCTGCAATTTACGCACAAAGGAATTCCGAGAACGCAGATTCAGAAAGTTGCTACGACTTTCGGGTTTCAGATGGTACGTCGGTGCGTTCGTGGCCGGTTCCTGTGTATTGGACCGACTCTTCTTC
>JADHSL010000115.1 GCA_016776925.1 Pirellulales bacterium
CGGATCGTGCTCAGTTTTTGATGCACACCATCGAAGGTGGATTCACCGCCCCCACAACTCCTCTGTTCTCAATGGCAACTGGTGATTTCAGCTATGACGGAGACAACACCCGGGATGTTGTCGCTCAGTGGATCGACAAACCGCAACTGCTTTGGGAGGCCGTGGATGCAACACTGGCACGCGGTGTGGAAACGGTCATCCACATCGGTCCGCAGCCCAACATTATTCCTGCAACGTTCAGCCGACTGGCTGCGAATGTGGCATTACTTACGAAAGATCGGCTACCCATGCATACGCTGTCAAGAATCGTTCAGTACGGCTGGCTGTCTGCCGTGCTGCCAAAACGGACGAATCTGCTGCGAGCACCAGGCATCGTGCATGTGACACTCGAGGACTGGCTGTTGCAACAGGACATCGCATGAACAAGTCATGGATCAGCCGAAGACTACAAATCAGTCCATACAGGATCAGTCAACGACGATAATTGCCTTGATTATCAAATCATGTTCCGTCTATTAAACTATATCTTGAGAGTCTTTGAAGTCGGCAGCAGTGTAAGGGTATCGAAAGAAGTAAATGAAATATCTGTATTGTCTAGTATCCATAGTTTTACTTGGCGGCAATAATAGTAGAGACCTAGTTTTTTCTACCGGCTATGAGGCGGATGAAGTGACGTCTGGTCTTGAAAAAGATTTGCCAGAAGCCAAAGACGCTGCCAGCCGATCTGGTACTGTTTCGCGTGGTGGCAAATTCTCCATTTGTCATAAGATTGCGAATGCCGAAGAATATATTTCGTTCAATGCTCACCGGGCAGAATCTACAACGATGCACCATAGGGCATCGCGTTATAGTGAAGGTGATCACTTCCGTTACCAGTTCAGCGTGTATCTCCCTGCCAACTGGGAAATAGATAGCCGGGAATCTGTAGACATCTTCTGGCAATTCAAACGCTTTGAGGGCGGCCCAGATGTTTTTGTTGCGGTAAAAGGAAGCGATATTGTTGTGCGGTCGAATGGCCTCAACAACAGGCGTCAGGATCCCTTAATTAAGAATTACAAGACAGGAAGATGGTATGACTTTCGCTTTGATATTCTCTGGTCTACTGGGGCCGAGGGCCAGTTAAAAGCGTTTATTAAGTCCGGAGATGAAAAAGAATATTCAGAGGTGGTGTCCTTTAGTGGTGCAAATATACAGAATGCAAAAGACAACAGTGCATATTTGAAGTGGGGTATTTATAAGCCCGATTTTGATCTCACAAGACTCAAGAATGCGCGGGTCATTTATCATGATGAGATATCAGTGACAAAGCTTTAAGCACTCGGTTTTTCACTGGTCTTGAAGCAAGATTACTAGCTGATTTGCTGAGAAAAACCGAATGTTTCCCAAAAACAACTAGCCGGGGTCACATCAATCGAGACACGCGTACAAGAGGGTGATCACTGCGTAATTCTATTTGGTGTCTAGCCTGAGTGACGAACTCTGCAAAAGAGTCTATATTGATCATCCCGCCTGATTTATCCCGCCCCATTCCATAATGCCTCACAAGTATTTGGTGGCATTAATAGTCTCAATTTTGAGCCCTCACCTTTGTTCCACTCCAAAGAGGCTCTCCATGACCACGGAAGACGCACTAACGATCAAGAGCCTTGGCAGCTGTCGTATCGATTCACCAATCCGCGATATGATTGAATCGCGAAACACGTCAGCGCACTACGTTGATGTGGAAGACAGGGTCTTCTTCTATGACACAAAACATCTTGCCGAAGGTAGTGGACTTGGCCTCCGCGAACTGCCCGGCTTTGAACCCGCTGGTCCTCGCAAGCAGATTTTCTTTGATGGTTCAAAAATGCGAGTTGGGATTGTTACTTGTGGAGGCCTTTGCCCAGGCATCAATGATGTCATTCGCGGTATCGTGATGGAGTTGACTTTCCATTATGGCGTTGAGCGCATCTATGGATTCCGCAATGGCTATCAGGGCTTTATTCCAAGTCATGGTCATGACGTCGTCGACCTAAGCCCGACATTGGTGAGTAATATCAACCAAGAAGGTGGTACTATCCTTGGCACCTCGCGGGGCGGGCAGGACTCTGAAGAAATCGTAGATTGTCTTGAGCGGATGAATATCAATGCCCTATTTGTTATCGGTGGCGACGGAACACTGAAAGGAGCAATGGAGATTGCCGACGTCATAGCCAGCCGTGAACAGAAGATTTCCGTGGTCGGCATTCCCAAGACGATTGATAACGACATTCCTTACATTGATCAGAGCTTTGGGTTTCAGACTGCTTTTGCTGAGGCAACGAAGTCAATCCTTTCTGGGCACGTCGAAGCCAAGGCTTCACCAAATGGAGTTGGGCTCGTCCGATTAATGGGCCGACATTCAGGTTTTATTGCTTGCTATGCGTCACTAGCTAAGCCGGATGCCAACTATGTGCTTATTCCCGAAGTGCCATTTGCTCTTGAGGGTCCAAATAATTTCCTTGATCACCTGCTCAACAGAGTAAAGCAGGCAGGTCACGCAGTGATCGTTGTTGCAGAGGGAGCGGGGCAAGATTTACTTACTGCGAAAGATTCCGCAACTGATGCTTCAGGAAACCAAAGACTGGGAGACATCGGTTTTTTTCTGAAGGATAAGATTGTTGGTCACTTCAATGATGCAAGAGTTGACCTCAATCTAAAATACATTGACCCCAGCTATCATATTCGGAGTGTCGAAGCGAACCCGTACGACAGTGTCTACTGTCTGCGACTTGCTCAACATGCAGTTCACGCCGCGATGGCAGGACGCACACAGATGGTGGTTGGCCGCTGGCACGGCCGCTACATCCATATCCCAATGGCCCTTGCGGTCAGTCACCGCAACCAGGTGCGTCCTGATGGTGACCTTTGGATGTCGGTACTAGAGGCAACCGGACAGCCCGCACGATTCTGTTAAGCAGCTTACGTCCCCATAAACTCGTAGCGTGAGCGGGGTGTCATCCACCATGCCGCCAGCAAGTCTTTGGGTTTGCATAGCGTGACAAAAAAGACTTTCTTGGATTTTTATATCAGTGAACACATAAGATCATTTTCTTTCGTTCGCTTTTTGGATAATCCGGTCCCGAAGTACTGCTTCCCACTGAAAGACACGGCGTTTCGTGTTTTGGATAGTCAGATCATTCCAAGAACTCTTCATGCGATTCCTTCGTATTTTGTAGGAGTCTCTCAAAAAACTTGTTGTTTTCTTGAGGGTGCCCCTGATTCGGCACAGCAGCAGGCAAGGTGCTGCTCTGCCGTTTTGATTCTAGAAATGGAGCTTCACATGCAATTTATCCTCAACCAAGATGGTGAACTCATCATTACTGATGAAGCCGAAGAGGCGTTTGATCTCGATGAGACGGATGAATGAGATTTTGAAAGAACTAAAGTCCGTGAAAGCAGATTCTGAGAGATGGGTAATGCAAAAAGTCAGAACCAGTCGGGGCGACAGGACTTGAACCTGCGACCTTTCGACCCCCAGAATTTCCAGCCAACCTCTACAAAAATTCCAAAACCACTTAGATTTATGCGTTGTAACGCAACTCAAGAGTTTCGACAACTCATTCCAAATTCCCCGTTTATTTCACTCATTGCATTTATTGCAGAGGTTTATCGGGGACGGACAACTGCAAACAAGATGGCATAGTATTCGACAGGGTTATTGACGATTCCACGATACTATCGCCTTCCGGGCGAGTTGTAGCATAGTGTTTATCCGCCGGTTTCAGTGTTTGACGGGACGAGCGTTGCGGTACAACACCTTGGCGACGAAGGGTGAGGTCATGACGCGGATCAGGGCACTGTAGTTCAACTGGAACGTCATCTCGTCGCCGACGGAAAGGCGGTTGACTCCGGAATCGACTATGAGATGGTCGCTGCTCGCACCAAGAATCTCGATGTCCAGTGGCGGCCCGAGGCCACTTTGATCGGTGTCCTGGCGTCCGATAGCAAGGATCGTCTGTGAGATCTGGCCCTGCTTCCTGGCTGGTGAATTCACCCCGAATGCGGTTTGGGCGATTTTGCCCCATGGCTGAGATGGCTTGACCTTTGATTCGATCACTTCCGCGATAAGCGTAATGGCATCCGTGTGTAGCCCGTCAATTGGTTGGCGATGAAGTGGCTCGCGACCGAGCAGGATTGATTCACCCAGGCGGAGATCATTGATTCGTCCAGTGTCTGCACCACTGATTGCCCATGGCAGGTTGGCGGAGTTCCCACCTGACACGATTTCGAGCCTTAAGCCGAATTCCGCCTCGATGGAGTCCGCGATTGCGGAAAGCTCGGCCATATTTCTGGCGTCGGGTGACACTCCGCTACGACACGCGAGGTTGGTACCGATACCTTTCAGCAAGATGCCCGGCAAACGAAGGGTCTCGCGCACAGCGTTCTCGAGGTCGTCGGGCATGATGCCTTCACGGAGGTCTCCAAGCTCGACCATCAGTACGACCCCATGCGTCCGTTTCGCTTTTTGCGCGCAGTCCGAGAGCTTGCTGATGACCTGCAACTCAGTGTTGAAGCTTACATCGGTGTGCTTAACGACCCGACTGGCCTGACTGAGCATTGGCGAGCGAATGAGTGTCATCGACGCCGGCACGCCTGCATGCCGCATCGTTTCGATATTCTCGATGCGAGAGTCACCTAAAGTATCCACACCTGCCTCGAGCAGCGTGCCGGCGATTTCGTACGATCCAAGTGTCGCCTTCGTAACGGCCGTAACCGAGATACCATGAACAGCCAGTCGCTGGACCAGTGTTCGCGCGTTGTGCCAGATTTTATCGAGGTTAATTTCAACTCGCGGCGATATCATCTCGCACACACAGTCGACTTTAATCGCGGGAACGCCGAACGGACCATCTCTACCAGACGGCCGTGGGGCCGAGTCAACGCATCCGTGACGGGAATGCCAAGTTCGTACTCATATCGTGTTATGGCGGCGGTGATCTCGTCCTCAGTCATGTTCTCATGGTTGATCGTCAAGCCAATAACCTTTGTGTCAGCGAAGGTCTGGATAAGATTAATCTCCTTGTCAGGCAATGGCATCGCCATCTGGTTGAAATCACAACGTTTGATCCGTCCTGGTGCGTGCTGCAGAATGACTCCGTCTGGGCAGCTACCTCGGAGGATGAAACTTGATGTCGAATAGGCAGGGTGGCTCAACGAGCCTTGTCCTTCAATGATGATCACGTCGGGATTCTCGCCTTCAAATGCTTCGACGATAGTGGCCTCCAGCTCACCGGCGCAGAACTGTGAGGGCACGGCGTCAAGTGAGACACCGTAGCTGGCCCCCTGGATCAAACACGTTTGTCCTGTGCCAATCATCACCGTTTTCAGTCCACAATCATTGAGTGCGCGGGTAAGGATGGTGGCGGTGGTGCGTTTCCCTATCGCGCAGTCAGTTCCGAGCACGGCGATGCGAGGGCAGGTGACCTCGGCGATGCGACCACTGAATAGCCGCAGGTCTTTTTTGGGGCGGGGTTTGCGGACATCAAGAATCTTTACGTTCTTCGCTGAGCTCGCTGCCTGAAAAACTGGGTCGTCATTGAGAAACTCATGGAGACCGTTCACGATGTTCATCCCAAGATCAATCGCCTCGAGCACAAGGCCTCGCTCATGTGACGACAACATGCCACTTGCCGGAGCCATACCAAAAATAAAGTAGTCAGGTAGCACTCCGGCGTGCGACAGTGCATCGGCGAGATCACGACAGATCGGGATTGATTTTGACTCTTCACCAAGTACCACACCTGCATCGAGACCAGCCTGCTCGCTATCGATGACCGAGATGATTCGGTACTTTTCTGAGTGGCGGACTAACCCATTGGCGGTTTTTCCGTCGATGGCGCCGAAGTTGCCTTCGCAGTAGACAACTGCAGTAGCGACTCGCTTCTGCTCATGTTTAGTTCTTAGATGAGGTACGTCGACAGTCGTTGCGCAAGGGAAATCAAAGTGAGTCGCAGAGAATGTGGGTCCGGACAATGGTCACTCCTCGAGTTGGCTCAGAGGAGGCGACGGGATCGTGCCGACCAGAAATGATCGGAATTCAACGAGTGTCCCACTAAGTTGGATTTCCACCCAAGCTACCACAGGTCGACATAGTCTGATAGAGCAAGCGACGTACCACTGCCTGGCCAGAGAAAAGAATTGTGAATTTGATTGTTTCCTTGGCAATTAGCCCTAGACTACCTTTAAAGGAAAGCATTCACTCTTTAATGGGAAGCATTCATTTTGTGAAATGAATTTGTTGTGACCTTGGCTTTTCGTTGAAATGCCCTGCATGAGATGGTGTGAACTGCAAGGCGATATGGTTCAGGCGTGTCATCAAGGCCAAGCAACTCTTTGATTCTGCGATTATTTTTTAGGGGCACCGATCGTCAACATTGACGATCAAAAAAATGGACACCAGCAGGGTGGTCTTCCAGTTTGGTTCTTCCGCACTGAAAGAGACAAACTGAAAACGGGCATACACTAGTAGTGTTTTTGTCAACGAATCGAGGAACTTGAATCACTTGAGCCGTATCAAAAGACGCCAACAGACTAAACTTCAAAGTCCACTTGTTCACTCCGCTTTACTGCCCACTGAGGCTTCGCATTACTCTGACGCGTAGTGCGCAATCGAATTTGATGAGGTCAGCGTCTCGCTGACAGGGATACGCAACTCCCCTCCATGCTATAGGCATGAAGGGTGTGTCGAGAGCAATTAATCCCTTGATGAACGGAAGACGCATGCAGCTTGAAAAAAGGCAACTGTGATGGACAGGACACCCGCAGCGAACACTAACGGATATCGCTTGGGAAAACTCTGCGAAATGCCACCAAAATTAGTTCGATACAGACACCGGAATCACATTTAGGAATACATAATGAGCGATTTACTCGTTGAAACTCCGAACGACATTCTGCTTGATGGCAATCAACGGTTTGGTCCTGAGTTACGAGCGTTGCATTCAGGAAATGGGTGCACGGCGATTTACGGGTTCTCGAACAAGGAATTCTATGACTCATTCTGCAAGAAAAGTGAAAAAGCGTTGGCACCCTACCCGCTCGTGAAAGGCTATCTGCGAAATCAGATCAAGGACGCAGGAGACTCACTCCTTCTCGTTGTAGTTGATGCGGAGGGACCTCATGAGTCAGACCTAAACGCCGCAACGATGCAGTCTGTTTTGGAGGCTCAAGAGAATCGGTCCAGTCGGGTAGCCGTCTCGTTCCGACTGACACGTATTGACCAGTCGCAGGCATACCGCGTTGAGGAAAACTGAGTCGCAAGTGGGCGACGGCAAGTAGAGATGCCAGGAATACGGCCGTCAAAAAAAGTTTTTTAGACCGCAACCTGATTTCAGGGGCGGCAGAGGGCGTCGTTTTTTAGATTTTTTAACCTGACTTATTGCACATTGTTGTCAAGGTTCACCGAACCAGTCGGGGCGACAGGACTTGAACCTGCGACCTTTCGGCCCCCAGAATTTTCCAGCCAACCTCTACAAAAAATCCAAAACCACTTGGATTCATGCGTTGTAACGTAACTCAAGAGTTTCGACAACTCATTCCAGATTCCCCGTTTGTTTCACTCATTGCATTTATTGCAGAGGTTTATCGGGGACGAACAACAGCAGGTCAGACGACACGTTTACTAAAGAATGAAAGGCATGTAGTGGGGCCCCCTTTTGCTGGCGTTACTACTTAAGATTGGCTGTCAGGATTTTTTGTCTGAATT
>JADHSL010000116.1 GCA_016776925.1 Pirellulales bacterium
GTCGTTGAAGTTCTCGTCGGTCCTCGTGACGCGAACCCCGGAGATAAAGTCGCGGCTAGCAAACTCAACTATCCGTTCGGCGTTGACTTTGATGCGGTCGGAAATATGATCATCGTCGAGTACAAAGGCGGGCGAATTTTCAAACGCGCCCCAGCAGGTGATCTCTTACACATTGGTGGACTCGGCCGTGCCGGGTATGAAGGCGATGGTGGCCCAGTAGCCAAGGCGTCGTTCAAGGACATGCACAACATAGCGATTGGCCCCTGCGGTTCGCTCTTCATCTCCGATCACGCCAACCACGCGATCCGCCGCGTCGACAGCAAAGGTAACATATCAACTTATGCTGGTGGCAAGGCCGGATTCGCAGGCGATGGAGAGACAGTTAAACACGCGAAGTTCAACATGGTGATCAGCGTGTCGATCAATCAAGATAAGAAATATTTGTTGGTTGCCGATATTAAGAACCATCGCATTCGACGGATCACGCTTGCCAGTGGACGAGTTGAAACCGTTGCAGGCAACGGCCAGCGAGGTGTCCCGGTGGATGGCGTCAACGCAACTACAGCACCGCTCGTTGATCCCCGCGCTGCGGCGTACGACGCAGCCGGCAATCTTTATATCGTCGAACGTGGCGGCAACGCACTGCGTGTAGTCGATACCGAAGGCAAGGTGCGAACCGTTGCCGGCAGCGGCAAGAAAGGCAAAGCCGATGGTGTTGGCCAAAAAGCCACGCTCAATGGCCCCAAGCACCTAGCGATCGACTCAGCCGGTGCCGTATACATTGCCGATGACAACAATCACTTGGTTCGCTGTTTCGACCCGAAGACCGGATCGCTAACCACGGTGCTTGGCGGGGGAGAGTTTAAGCTAAACCGACCACATGGTGTTCAGGTCTACGATAACTGGCTCTATATCGCCGACAGTTGGAACCACCGCATCGTGCGGTTGAAGCTGGCTAAGAAATAGCAATGGCACCAGGCTCCACCTTTCCCCTCAATCGCCTGTTGGGAGTGATATGTATTGGTCGCGTTCATTCACCAACTACGGAAGTGAGATCGCGAAATACATTCTTCGCTGGACGTCCAATTGCGTCACGCTGCCTGTGCAACGGGTAGATGATTCTAGTAACTTTCCAACACTCTTCGCAAAGTGTAAAACACTGGCATTGAGTGAACACGGACATTTCCATTTGTCCGAGGGTCAAAAGTTTTGAAAAGGGTTTGCCATGCGTTGTGTCCTAATTTTTCTGATTGTCTTGTCATGCGGTTGCTCTAAAAATGAGATTGCAGACACTCACAAACAAGAAGATTATGAATGGAAGGATTCAGCTGCGGTCGTAAAGAGTAAGTTTTCGGGTCAGTTGGCTCAACAGAAAGAAGAAGAATCTGTCAACTATTTAGTCGGTAAGACTGAGGTAGACGGCTTGCCGTATGGGGTTACTTTTGTATTTTTAAAAAATCAACTAGTCAGTATATTTTTATCAGCGCAGTCGCAATCTAGCGGCGAATGGACACCCAACAACATGGAAGCAAATCGGGATACGGACTGGTCTAGCGATGATGAATACAGTGATCTGAAAAGCAAACTTACTGCGAAGTATGGCGAGGGTGAACAGACCAACGACGACATAGGATCTATTAAGTGGAACCTACCAAATGATTTTTTGACGCTTTGGTCAGCTGAAGGTATTGTCGGGATTCAGTACGCAATACCATACGAAACCGAATTAGGAAAAGAGTTCAACAAGGCGATGCAACAAAAACAGTAAAGAATTAAAAGCAACTGAATTCTAAACCTTGGTCACCCGCCTCAATAATTGATCGGCTTGCTGTCCTATGGATCACAGCCATAAAAACACGTGCCGTCTTTTGCTTGCTGGCACTTCCCACCCTTGCCTCTGACACAACAATCATTGTGCCTTCGTTCCGCTAACGCAACCAATCAAGACACATAAGGTGTCATAGATTCATTAGCGCCGGATATCGATCACTCCGACAGCAAGCCGTCTGTCAGTAAAATATGGGTCGCCCCCGCCATTTTTTCCTTTTGCGAGTTGGTGAAACTGTTCCACCCAGTAATAGCCATGTAACTTTCCTGCGGCGATCGCATCATTGACAAGTTTATTTCGTTCCTGATCGATGTTTGGAGCAATCTTGTGAGTGATTCTGCCAGTCGTGCGACTGAGTTCAACACGTTCATCATAGGTGGCGGCTCCCAACCAAAGTGGTTTTGAGTTTAAGTCGACTTTGTGTGATTGCCAAAAACGGACATGGTGACGTTGCTTTGGACTGTTCCCAACCGGCTGCTCAAATGCTGCGTCTTGTTTGCGTCCCCATAGGTAGAGATTACTCACTGGGGCGTGAGGATAGGGTTTCCGCAGGACAACGTCAGCAGCAATGCGAAAAGACGTTTTGGAAGTGATTGGATCTGCTGCATACCAGCCGGATGCCGAAAGCATATGATGGAGTTCTTTTTCGGAGCCGATAAAAGCGACGTTAATCGCATCTCCGATATGCCCAGACGACGTTGTTGTGTGTGTTGGTGAATTGATGAGGGCCGGATGTCCATCAATAGTTCCCTCTTGGGTGCCGCTTGGGGTGTCTTCAGCCTGACTTGCTGACCACATGACCATGCTGCATAGAGCAAGCCGAACGACCAGAAGAAATGACGTTCGCTGGTACCGGCCGAATACGGAACTTTGGTCTGGAAAAATGCCCTTCACAGGTCACCTTTATCTTCTACTTTGACTCGACTGCCGATTCACAAGAGATCGAGACCGTAACGAACTGTCGGGATTGGATTCAAGGTCAGCTACGCGGCACTGCGAGAGACTCGAGATGTGTTTTTCTGAACCTCGACGCCACTCATTATTACTCACCGCATCCTCAAAACTGGGGATTATGGCTTTCTGTTGAGCAATCAGGGACGGGGTCCTTTGATTGATCATCCATCTCCGCTTTTATGTCTTCAAAGAGCTTAGCGGCTTCTTGACCAGGAACATTCGTCCTCTCGTATCCAAGGATGGCCTCGCATGCAATTGTGACAAGTAGTTTTGAATCCATAGTCACTACCGTTTTAAAAACCCGCCAGCAGGAGAACCATAAAAACCTGCTGACGGGTCCACACAAGAGAGTTTCTCATTACCATGAATGACATTGCTTGGGTTTTTGTATTGCACAATACCCCGCCACGGATGCGAAAGGCAGAGCAGCACGTGGCGGGGTATTTGTTGCGGAAGCTACAAACGATACGCCATGCAAAATGTCCTTGTTCACCACAGGCAAGCACTATCCGAAATGCGAAACACTCAGATATCGCTGTTATAGATGGGCCTGAGGCACTGATTAGCCAGGAAGCGCACAAAAAAAACGCCACCCCTGTCTGACCAAACGGGGGTGACGTTCTTTCATCAAAAGCAGAAAGGTAAAGACTTTTGATGGCTCCGAATTGTTTAGCGTCCCATGAGGGCAAACGCTTGATAGCGTGGTGCCTTGACGTGATCGTGCATGGACACGTTCTCTACTGGCGCCTGCATGTGATCGTACATTGAGACATTCAGTGGCTTTGGCATGAAGATGTCATCACCGCCAGTATTGGCTGAACTAACTATACGCTGCGTGAGCTGAAACTCACCCTTGATGTCACCGAGTTTGATGAAGCCTTCGGCACCAGCACCTGGGAGCTCCATGTCCTGTCGAGCACGAATACTTGTTGCATTTCCGTTTGTCCAGACACCAACGCGGCCTGAGCCGGCAGGTGATCCACTCACGCAATGGACCGAATCATGCAAACTGAGACCACGGCTATCTGGCTTTGGCACGAAGACGTCATCACCACCAGGACTGGCTGAACCGCCAATACGCTGTGTGAGTTGAAACTCACCTTTAATGTCACCCAGCTTGATGAAACCATCAGGAGTTGCATTTGGATTTACTGAAGCGCGAAGAGTAATGTCATTATGGTCATGGTCTGAAGTAAAGTGATCCTCAAAAGACGTGCCTACATCACCGGGGCGATCACTGTCACCAATTAAACTTGGAACTTGGTTTGCTTGTACTAGTGAATGGACACCAGTCATGAACGATGTCCCCCCAGGACCAGAATTGCCGCCAATACGGAGAGTACTTGCTCCCCCGTTTGTCCAGATTCCAGAGCAAGTTCCCGCATTTGTGCAGTCGTAGCCAGCTTGATTGACGGGACCAACATCAAGAGCAACGACTGGTTCTACTGGGCTGACTGAGAACATCGCCTTTGGTTCAAGTTGTTCGGTGCTGAGTGTTTGGCGTGTTGTCTTGCGTCGGTTTCTCTTGGTTTTGAAGAACATGGTTCTGGCCTCTCTGGTAGCGGGTAGCGTTTGCTCATGCCTTGTGCTTCATACAAACGCCGTGCCAAAAGTCTTGTGAACCAAAAAGTGCCTTGTTTCGTAGTGGTATTACTACTGAAGCAAAATTCATTACATACCGCTGCACCGACGCAAAATGCGTCAGTGTGTAGCGAAATGCGCATAGACATGCGTCTGCCAAAAGCTCTCTATACGAATAATCCTCCTATATTGACTGTTGGCTCTAGTGAAGCCGGTAATGAAACAATGCTTGGCAAAGCCTTTAAGGCGTGCAACGTCAAGACGAGGCTGCACTCCACACCAACAGAAACGACCTGAAATTTTTGCTACCAGACATTGATATGCCGGAGCCGGCACAGTCTTTTGATACAAGAGCCAAGTAAGTCCACTCGGCAGGTATATCCGAGAAGTAAGTCCCACTAAGTAGTAGGGATAGACGCTAGTAGGCAGGCTGATTCAACAAGATGCACGCGAGCAGAAAATAGTAATCGCGGTAGACGCAGGAGTAGGCAGAAGCGAACCAAGGGGTGCTCGCCACTACCTACCACCTACGTCCTGCACTTAGTATAAGGCATAAATAAGGTTTGGAAATATAACTCTGCGATCTATCCTGCGCACACACGATGGAGCTTTTATTCTTCTTTGTGGAACGTCAACAAGAGGCTGATGCACTATGAAAAAAGCCATCCCAGGGGCAAGCTGGGATGACTCTCGCTTTCTGAGTCATTCAGCAACTGCTACGTGTTGCGAACTCTCTATAGGCAACCTACTCTTACTTGTAAAACAAAAGCAAGCATTCGGTAAGAATTTGATTTACAACTGGATTAGACGCACCAGTACGATGTTTTTGATTCCATCAACAGTGACAGATAATACAGCAAAAATTATTTCTCAACGATAGTGCTGACATCTGCAGGCTTCATAAAAAATGCCTGTCGCCCACTTGGAAGGCAGCAGTCACCACCAAGAGACACCTGATCGCCCTTTGCCGTGACCTCCGGTTTATGCCAGCCTTCAATCTCCTTCTTCAGCCGTGCAACAATATCGGGGTGTTCCGCAGAACATTCGTTTCGCTCGTGAGGGTCTTCTGCCACGTTGTAAAGTCGCGATGGGGCAGTATCCCACACATGAAGATTGTGATACTTCGTTGTATCCGATCCGTGATACCGCACGAGAAGTTTCCAGTCTCCCTCGACACACCAGAGATATTGGAGCGTTTCATCTGAATGACCGAGCGTCATGTTATGTGTTGCATTACAGACACCAAAAACACACGTCCTAGCATCCCGCTTCTCTGCGTCTAGAAGATTGACACCAGGAAGATCGGTGGGCACTTCCACATCCGCTGCTGCTGCAATAGTAGGAAAGAGATCGATTGCATGGGCGAAACGCTTTGATCGTTCCGGCTTTACTACCCCTGGCCATGAGATCATGATTGGCGTCCGTATCCCATTCTCATAGGGTGAACTTTTGGATCGCTGCGCATAGCCTTTCCATAATTTCTGATTTGGGTCGTCGGCATTTGTACTCGGCGCTGCCCATCCATTATCACAGATATAGACCACCATCGTGTTGCCTGTCAGATTCTTTTCATCAATGTAATCGAGTAACTCTCCACATGTTTCATCAAACCATTCACACATTGCATAGTATTTGACGAGGTCCGCAGCCCGGCCTTCTTTCTGATACTTCTTCAGCAATCGTTGTGGTGGATTATGTGGTGTGTGTGGCAAAAAGGGTGCATACCACAACAGAAACGGCTTCTCTTCAGTGACAGCCGTGTCGATAAATTGCGTGACCGGCTTCATTCCCTCACGCCCAATTTTTAGCCCCGCATCACCATGCCGACCTCTACGTTGTGGATCACCATGGGTCATTCCATCAGTAAACCCACCGTCCTTCCAAGAACCTTCCCACCATTTCCCAGATTGATGCGCAAGGTAGCCATGGGCAACAAGCGTTTTGACGAATGTTGGAAGTTTGTGAAATGCTTTTCGTAACGGCACATCAAGTGCTGCACGATTTGTAGATCCATTAACATCGTTACCTGTTATGCCATGCTGGAACGGATACCGACCGGTAAGCATTGAAGCGAGTGATGGTCGACACAGCGGTGCCGCAACATACCCTCGATCCATAACAAGGCTGTGCTCAGCAAGTCTGTCGAGATGCGGTGTCTGGATCACAGGGTGGCCCATGAACCCGTAATCAGTCCATGCCTGATCATCACTAATGATGACCACAACGTTGGGCTGATCTGCACCGTGTTGATCTGCGCCATAAAGATGGCCTGCTGCACAGATTATCAATGCAATAACACTGACAACTCGACTTGTTCTTTTCCTAACCATATAGACTGCTCCCCGTTTCGAAAAAAATAGGCACTCGCACCTACTTGGTTAACTCAAAATATCATTGACCACATGTGCTTCTTCAACGCCCGTGAGTCGCTGGGACAAACCACGAAACTTGAATGTGAAGCGTTCGTGATCAATACCAAGTTGATGCAGAATTGTGGCATTGAGATCACGAATATGAACTGGGTTTTCAACGATGTTGTAAGCGAACTCGTCCGTTTGGCCGTATTCGTACCCCGCTTTGATTCCACCGCCCGCCATCCAGCTTGAAAAGCATCGGCCGTGGTGATCCCGGCCCGCTGATGGACTCCCTAAGGCACCCTGACTGTACACAGTTCGGCCAAACTCTCCTCCCCATACCACAAGCGTATCATCCAGCATTCCCAGTCGTTTTAGATCTTGTACCAAAGCCGCTGACGCCTGATCGACGTCTCGGCATTGTTTTGGCAACTGATCCTTGATCGAAATGTGTTGATCCCAACCACGATGAAACAACTGAATAAATCGCACACCACGCTGAGCCATTCGCCGGGCAAGCAGACAGTTCGCAGCAAAACTACCTGGGCGTCGGGCGTCATCACCATAGAGTTCAAATGTTGATTCTGGCTCATCAGAAATATTTGTCAGATCAGGAACCGACGTCTGCATGCGATAGGCCATCTCGTAGGCCTCTATCCGAGCCAGTGTTTCAGGATCACCCGCCGCAGCGGCGTGCTTTTGATTCAGTTCGGCGAGTGTATCGAGTAATTGGCGTCGGGAATCGCGTGAAACTCCAGATGGGTTCTTCAAATACAGCACAGGATTCACACCGGGCCGTAACATGACCCCTTGATGGCTTGAGGGCAAATACCCACTACCCCACAGCCGTGAAAAAAGTGGCTGTCCAGGATTTTTGCCGCTGCCTTGGCTCAATAGAACCATATAGGCAGGAAAGTCATCGCTCTCACGTCCGAGCCCGTAACTAAGCCAGGCACCCAGAGAAGCA
>JADHSL010000022.1 GCA_016776925.1 Pirellulales bacterium
TGAGAAAAGCTATCTCATGGAAGTCGTCGAACACCGCGACCCAGACATGGCGATGCCACCTGACGAAGACAAGCTGCCCGAACAGCAAATAGATTTGTTACGACAGTGGATTGCTGAAGGCGCTGAGTGGCCTGGCCAAATGAATGATGAGGTCGCCTTTACTGCAGATGAGGTACCGTGGTCGTTTCAGCCAGTAGTCCGTCCTTCCGTACCAGATGAGCACGAGCAGAATCCAGTCGATGCTTTCCTCCTCAGGAAACTCCGTGAGAAATCACTTCATTTTTCAAAGCCGGCGAAGCCAGCGACCCTGATTCGTCGTGCATCAATTGTGCTTACCGGCCTCCCGCCCACACCAGAGGCAGTTCATCGTTTTGAAAAAGCCTGTGAGACAGATGCCGATGCTGCCTACATCACACTTGTAGAGCAACTCCTTGCATCACCCCATTTTGGTGAACGGTGGGCACAGCACTGGCTTGACGTGATCCGCTGGGCTGAGACGAACGGCTCCGAAAGCAACATGTATCGAAAGAATGCCTGGATCTATCGTGATTACGTCATCAGAGCATTTAACGAAGACAAACCCTACAACGAATTCCTTACCGAGCAAATCGCTGGTGATGTGGTTGGGCACGGAGATGCCACTGGCTATCTGGTTTCTGGCCCGCATGTTCCTGTCGCAACAGTTGGGCAGGAACCGTCTGCTCGCCGGCAAGCCAGAGCAGATCGTATGGACGAGATTCTTCAGACTGTTGGTGCCTCTGCCCTCGGTGTGACGATTGGCTGCGCACGCTGCCATAATCACAAATTTGATCCGATTACGATTCGTGACTACTACTCACTTTCCGCGGTATTCCAAGATGTTGAGTTTGGAAGCCGTTACCCAGAACTTGACGAACATCACCCTCGCCGTGAAGTAGCACAGCAACTCCATAAAGCGATCGCCGAGCAGAGATATCGGCTTCGTGATGCTGGACCATGGCAAGAAGACTGGACTGGCTATGGTGAAATCCATTTTCCAACCGCAACGACAAACGCAGTCCGAATTACTTTTCTCAGCAAGTACGTTGGGCTTGATGAGCTTGAAATTTTTGGCCTTCACAACCTTGAACAAAATGTCGCCAGTACTGAAAGTGGTGCAACTGTAACCGCAGCACCGGGCATGGAAGTTCTTCGGAACGAACTCTGGAAAATTAACGATGGTGAGTATGGTACTGAGCGGTGGGCTGCACGTGTACCTCAGGGCGAAGAAGGAAACCCTTGGCTGGAGTTTCAGTTTACAAAGCCAACCGAAATTGACCGCATTCGCTTGAGTACTAACAGGGAAAACTTCTTTGACACTGACTACCTGACAGACTTGAAGCCATTTAACTTTCCAAAATACCGCATCGAAATAAAGACTGCAGAAGGCAAATGGAAGCATGTTGCCGACTCTCAAAACAACTCAGAACGTAACAAACAGTTCCCTTTTCGAGCCGATGCATTACAGAAGCTCCAACGCTTGATTGCTCAATTCAATACAGAAGGGCCTCGACCGAGTTTTGTCGGACGATTCAAAACTCCCGGACCAACACATGTATTCCATCGTGGGAGTCCCGAAAACCCTCGAGATGAGGTTGCACCAGCTGCCCCTCTCGTTCTTGTTGGTGACCTGCAACTTGACAGTAATGCATCTGGCCAGGCACGAAGAAAAGCTTTTGCCGACTGGTTAACAGGCCTGTCAAACCCGCTCCCAGCGCGGGTGATGGTGAATCGCATGTGGCATCATGCCTTTGGGCAGGGGATTGTCACAACAACTGGTGACTTTGGCTTCGCTGGTGCCCAGCCAACTCACCCAGAACTTCTTGACTGGCTTGCTTCAGAATTTACTGAACCAACATTGACGATCGGTGCTGGCTCAGTAAAGCCCTGGTCCGTCAAGCACATTCTCCAACTACTCGTCACCTCTCGTGCCTTTACTCAAGAAAGCAAGCCTAACGAAGACGCTTTGTCCAAAGACGGAACAAGTAGTTTTCTCTGGCGATTCCCACCACGGCGCCTTGAGGCTGAAGTCATTCGGGATGCGATCCTTACTGCATCAGGCTCACTCAATCCAGAACTTGGTGGGCCAAGCTACAGAATTCATAACATCAAAAAGCGTTATGCGCAGTGGGAAGTACTCGATAACTACGGCGAAGACACCTGGCGGCGAATGATCTACCAGGAACGGATGCGTCGGGTTGATGACTGCATGTTCACGGCTTTTGATTTTCCTGATTGTGGCCAGGTACGGGCCAAGCGACCGGTCTCGACAACACCACTTCAAGCACTCAATCTGATGAATAGCCCGTTTGTCATATCGCAATCAAAACTGATTGCCAAACGCGCGCTCACAGAATCGAAAAATGATCTCACAAAAACACTCGACCGGTGCTTCGAACTCCTTCTTGCTCGGCATCCAACTGCTCAGGAAAGGACTGCCGTGCAGAACATAACTTCCAAAGAGGATCTCTTTCTCGTCTGTCGAGCGATCCTCAACTCCAATGCCTTTACTTTCCTGGAGTAACAAGACATGAACGACGCAGAACATCTTTTGCCACAGGGCCGGCATCTTCTTGATCGCCGTACGTTTCTAAAAACAGCAGGTCTTTCCACTTCAAGCCTGGCGCTTCTTCAGATGCTCCAAGACGACGGGCTTTTAGCCGAGACTGTCCGTACTGCAGGAGGAAAGACACCCATTCGTCCGCAGATCGACCCGAATGATCCGTATGCAGCTCGGCTACCTCACTTCCCAATGCCTGCGAAACAGGTTCTCGTCATCTACTGCCCCGGCGCTGTCAGCCATGTAGACACATTCGACTACAAGCCAGAACTTGAAAAGTTCCATGGGCAAAAGCCCCCTGGAATTCCAGACGTCACCTTTGAAGGACCTACTGGAAACATTGCGAAGCCTTTCTGGAAATTTCGGCCGCGTGGAGAGACCGGCAAGATGGTGTCTGACCTTCTCCCCAACCTGGCCAAACAGACAGATGAACTCTGCTTCGTTCACTCCCTCCACACCGAGTCGAGCGCTCATCCTCAGGGTGAGAACTTCATGAACACCGGGTTCACAATGGAAGGCTTTCCATCTTTTGGTGCATGGACCACCTACGCACTCGGCACCGAGAACGAAAACCTTCCTGCATTTGTTGCAATTAATGATCCTCGCGGTCTTGCACGCAGTGGAAAAAACAACTTTGGAAATGGTTTTCTGCCAGCAGCATTTCAGGGCACCGACTTCAGTGCAACAAGTCCTCCAAAAAACCTTGAGCGTCCAGATCAACTCAATGGGAAAGATGATGCGACAACTCGTGACATCATTCAACGACTCAACGCACATCATCTCGAGCAGTATCCAGGGGATGCTGATCTCGCTGGAAGAATAGCAAGCTATGAACTTGCCGGCCGCATGCAAATGTCTATTCCTGATGTTATGAATCTTGCTGGAGAATCTGCAGCAACCCTTGCGTCATATGGCGTTGAGGGAGGAAGTGAATTACGTGGCTCATACGCTCGAAATTGTATTCTTGCCCGACGACTCCTCGAACAGGGCGTGCGAGTTGTCCAACTTTTCAATGGGAGTGACCCTTCTGGTGGGAACGGAATTACAAACTGGGACTCTCACCAGAACATTCTGAAAACACATGCCATGCAAGCTGAGATTATGGACCAGCCAACAGCTGCCCTTTTGGCTGACATGCGAGAACGGGGCATGCTTGATCACACGCTTGTTGTCTGGGCAACGGAATTTGGCCGAATGCCATTCCTGCAGGCAAATGGAACAGGACGAGACCATAACCCAGATGCATTCACGTGCTTTCTGACCGGCGCAGGTGTCAAACGCGCTACTAGCTACGGAAGTAGCGATGAATTTGGATTTAAGGCGGCTGATAACCCAGCATCCGTCTATGACTTCAACGCAACGTTACTTCATCTCATGGGACTTGACCACGAACGGCTGACGTTTTATCACAACGGCCTCGAGAGACGGCTTACCAATGTGCATGGACATGTGATTGATGATCTCCTTGCCTAAGCTCGTTTCCATAGGCCCACGAGGCCATACATCTTTGTTTTTTACACGGGGGCTTTATTCGATGCGTTTGGTCGCACTCTTTTTCATTTTTTCGACGACGACAGCATCATTTGCTGACACTCCAGAGAAACCAAATGTCATCATTTTCTTTATGGATGACATGGGGTACGGAGACTGTAAGGCGTATAACCCGGAGAGTAAGGTCTCGCTACCAAATATTGAGAGCCTCTGTGCAGATGGCATGCGATTCACGGACGCGCATAGCCCCTCCGCTGTCTGTGCACCCTCGCGTTACAGCGTGATGACTGGAAACTATCCATGGCGTGGTCGCCTTGAAAACGGCACATGGATGTTTCATCAGCGTTCCCAGATTCTTGACGGTCAGACCACACTTGGCCAACTCATGCAGAACGCTGGGTACAGTACTGCCTTCCTTGGAAAGGTGCATCTCGGAGGAACGGTCTTTAGTACGACAACCAAGAAACCTGTCTCATGGAAATATGATTACCGCGACATCGACTTCAGCCGAAAATGGAAGGATGGGCCATCTGATCTCGGTTTCGAGTTTAGTTACAGCCTCCCCCAAGGAATTCAAGGTCCTCCCTACATTGCCTTTCGGAATGGGATGCTCGACGGTGCCCCCGAAGACCTTATCGAGTGGGAACCTGGCTCGTATGGCAATTCTGTCATCCCGACAAAAGGTTTCGGCTTGAAACAGTGGGACTCATCCACAGCCGGGCCAGATCTTATTCGTGAGGCGACGGGCTTTATCGACCGGCACGTAGAGGCAGGCACTGGCAAGCCTTTTTTCATGCACTACTGCACTGAATCCTGTCATGTTCCACACACACCTCCCAAGACGTTGGCAGGAAAAACCATACGAGGAAAAGCAGGAGATGCGCACCTCGACATGCTTCTTGAGGCTGACATCCAACTTGGCATGCTTATCGCCCATCTCAAGGCACACGAAATTCTTGAAAACACACTGATACTTTTCACAAGTGACAACGGTGGACTTGCGCGTGGCAAGCCGAGCCACAAATTGCTTGGACACAACTCAAATGCACCGCTTCGGGGAAGCAAAGCCACCATATGGGAGGGCGGCCATCGGGTACCACTGATTGCTCGCTGGGGAGATGGAACCCCAACCGGTTCACCTATTACTCCAGCAGCAACGTCATCCGCACTGGTAGGACTCCAGGACATTTTCGCAACACTTGCTGAGTTAACAGGCCAAACACTCAAGGCCGAACAAGGACTCGACAGTCAGTCTTTCGTACCAGCCCTTCTTCAGCAGAACCCTACTCACCTGCGGCACGAACTTCTTGTGCAGGCAAATGATGGAGACGGGTGGGGGCAAAAACTTGCAAAAGGGTTTCGAGAAGATCAGTGGAAGTTGATTGCAACCAAAGACCGAAAGCCGCTGCATCTGTTTAATCTGAACGAAGACGTAGCGGAAGAACACGACCTCATTGACAGTGAGACGCAGGAGGCACGCATTGCAACGATGCTACGTGGCCTGAACAAAACTCTCGACAGCGACCGTAGCACACCAATTACACGAGTTACTCAAAAGCCCGTAGTGAACAACGGGTCCGTTCAGCCCGATTCAATTTCTTCAACGGAACTCTTTGAACCCGTTCGAACGTTCACAATGAGACCGGATACCATTCCTGACGGCGTTCGCATCAACGCTGTTGGCACAGGGAAATGGAGAGTACGAGGCGAGACTCCTTTCACTCTTCATTTCAAACCCAAAAATGCCACATCATGGGACGCGTCACCCTATCGCCTATTAGGTGTACCTGTCTGCAGCAAGGCACGCGGAGTTGTAACTATCTCGGCCCGACTCAATAACAGCAAACCTCTTGGGTGGGGGCGGCACTGCGTTGGTTCTGCAGTTGCTCTTCGGGATGAGAAGACAACGCTTGGATTTGTTTTTCCGACGACTGACCCCAAGTACGACGGGCCAACTATTTTCCAAGATCAACTCGGTAAGCCAAATGGCCATCGACACCACTGGCGGCAGTTTTTCCCTGCCGACGTTGTCGGTTTGGTTCTCGAGATTACATCCGCCAGTGGCACGGCTGACATTGAGATCTCAAATCTTTTTGCCGCATGGGAGGCTACACCCGAGCGGGAGCAAGCCCTTCATACCCTGCCCTACCTCGACCGATTTGGACAAGTTCGCGCTGTGGAGTGGCCAGGAAAACTCCATTCATTGGAACAGCTCAAAAAAGAACTGCCTCAGGAACTTGCCGACGCAGCAAAGATTGACCGAGATGACATCAGCCTCTACGGTGGCTGGAAAAATGGCCCGCGGCGGCAGGCGACTGGACGCTTCCGTACTGAAAAAATTGATGGACGCTGGTGGTTTGTTGACCCAGAAGGCTATCTCTTTTTTTCCGCAGGTGCGTGTATCGCTGGCACTGAAGCCATGACACCAGTCACCCAGGCCCGCCTCAAGGAGCATTACTTTGAACGCCTACCGACCAAAGACTCTCCTGCCTACTGGCTTACAATGCCGACGCGGGGCGGGAAAAGCTATGTGAATTTCCCCGCGCTGAATGCCCTTGAGTCCTTAGGGAATCGCTGGCAAAAAATGAGTCGTGACGGCATTCATGATCGAATGAAAATGTGGGGCCTCAATACACTTGCTGCGTGGAGCAGTACGGAAATTCGTCAAGACAAGAGAACACCGTACACGCTTCTTGCTTCTATCTGGTGGCTTACAGGAAAGAAAACACCTTCACCGTTTCGTGACGATTATGTTGAAGATCTATGCAAAGCACTGGAGAATTCTGCGTGGGCAAAAAATGACCCCTACTGCTTAGGCATCTTTATTGGAAATGAATTTGAGTGGCCGGATCGTTTTTCTCAGCTTGTTTTTGAACTTCCAGACGGTGACACAACAAAGAAATGGGTCCTGAGGCAGATTCGTCAGAAATACGCTTCGCTCGATCAACTGAACGCGGCATGGGATGCATCTTTTTCAAACTGGGACCAGATTCTTCAACACGGCGACACCACACATCGTGCATCTGCAGCAAAAGACATCGATCCCCTTTATTTTGAATTCGCTCAGGAGTTTTTCCGGAAATCCAAGCAGGCGATTGAACAGTCGCTACCCGGCACGCTCTTTCTCGGATGCCGCTGCCATCGAGGCCCAAGCGTTCTTGGGCGCGCCGCTGTGGGCCATGCAGATGTCTTCTCTGTAAACGTTTATGACCATGTCGTTCGATCATGGCAAGTTCCTGACAACGCTGACATACCAGTGATTGCCAGCGAGTTTCACATTGGTGCATCAGACCGAGGTGTTCCGAGCCCTGGTCTTTCCTCTGTATGGGACCAACGGCAGAGGGGCCTCGCATACGCCCGCTATCTGGCATCAGCACTCGCAAACCCGAAGTTTATCGGCGTGCATTGGTTTCAATGGATTGATCAGTCAGCTGGTGGCAGGCGGGACCGTGAGAACCACCAGGTTGGGCTTGTTGATGTGACCGGGCGAGCCCATGTTCCATTTGTTGATATTGTGAGCCATGTTGCGAACAAAAAAGACACGGTTCGCTATGCACAACCTTCCTCATCCATTCATGCACTTGAACTCCTTCTCGCAGACCTTCCCATCCAGGCTGACGACCATGCATCGATGTCTAGGAAAAAGATTTCGGCAAAAAATATTTCAAAGAAAACAACAAAAAAACGCTCTCCAAATCTTGTTGTCATCATGGCCGATGATCTTGGATACGCTGATGTTGGTTTCAATGGCTGTTCAGATATCCCTACCTCGAATATTGACTCCATTGCCGAGGAAGGGGTGCGTTTTACAAGTGGCTACGTTGCATACCCCGTATGTGGCCCAAGCAGAGCTTCTTTTATAACGGGGCGTTACGGCCAACGCTTTGGGTTTGAACGCAACCCGATCTATGCGACCCAAGACCCAGCCATGGGACTGACACGCAATGAAACAACCATTGCGACAGCACTCTCGGCAGTTGGGTACCGTTGCGGCGTCGTTGGAAAATGGCACCTTGGAGCCCACGAAACGCTTCATCCACTTGCCAGGGGCTTCCACTCATTTTTTGGACATCTCGGTGGAGGTCATCGCTATTTCCCTGAGGAACTTACAATTCAAAACAGTGCCGACGCAACGAATGAAGCCGGTAGTTATCGAACATGGATTCTCAAAGACCACACGCCTGTTCCACCAAAGCACTACCTCACTGACGAGTTCTCTGACGCCTCTGTCCGCTTTATTAACGAAAATGCAGATACCCCGTTTTTTCTTTTCCTATCCTACAACGCACCACATCTGCCTCTTGCTGCAACTCAGAACTACCTCGATCGCTTTCCGGATCTCTCTGGAAAAAGGAAGACGTATGCAGCCATGGTGAGTGCTGTTGACGATGGTGTTGGCAAAACACTCGATGCTCTCCGAGAGCACGGTATTCTTGATGATACGCTCGTCTTTTTCTTGTCAGATAACGGTGGACCGCATTTGAAAAATGCTTCAAACAATTCGCCCCTCAGGGGGGGGAAGTCTGACGTGTGGGAAGGTGGATACCGCGTTCCCTTTGCAGCTCGCTACCCCCATGACATTGCAGCCGGCACAACCTACACGCACCCTGTAAGCTCGCTTGATATTTTTGCAACCATCGCAGAACTAGCCAATGCACCTGTCGACCCTGACCGTTCTCTTGATGGCGTGAACCTCCTTCCGTTTCTCAACGGCACAAACAGCGGCTCGCCGCACGATGCGATTTACATCCGTAAATTCGATCAACAACGATACGCGATTCGTTGCGAAAACAAGAAACTTGTCATTCCAGTAGCCGAGGGCACACCGCAACTCTATGACCTCAACGATGACATTGGTGAAAAGAAGAATCTGGCAACACAAGACACCAACACGGTGGATCGGCTTACGAAAAAACTCAATGCCTGGACAGCCGAACTTGTTGATCCGACCTTCACTGGCTTGATGCAGAAAAAGAGCTACAAGGCACCGTGAAAGCCAGTTCCTCAGCAGAGTTGTGCAAGCGATCCCTCGTCCAATAAAAAGAGTGATAGATCACATCACCGAAACTACCCCGTGCGGGCTGATCAGATCACATGTAAGATACTGGGAATACCCATACGTTGCTTTAAGTAAGGATAAATCAATGAAGTCATTTGTATCCCCTTTCGCTGAATCACACTGCCTGGCAGGCAGCCAGAGCCGGCTTTCTACCTTTGCTTCATGCTGCCTTTTGGTGGCATCGCTCGGAGGGTTTTCTATTACCCCAACGCAAGCTGCAGAATCTGTCGCAAAACCAAATATCATTGTGATCATGGGAGACGATGTTGGCTACGGTGATGTCTCCTGCAATGGGGCAACAGCAATCACAACACCAAATATCGATGCCCTTGCTGAACGAGGATTACGGTTCACCAGTGGGTACTGCTCAGCTTCAACGTGCACACCTACTCGCTACTCTTTCTTAACAGGCAACTATGCATTCCGAAAGAAAGGGACGGGAATTGCCGCTCCGACTGCGCCAGCGATCATTCAACCGGGCACAGCGACAATCGCATCATTACTTCGTGATGCCGGCTACAACACTGCCGTTGTTGGCAAATGGCATCTTGGGCTAGGCGGACCGAATGGACCTGACTGGAACGGGGAACTCAACCCAGGCCCTTTAGAGATTGGCTTTGACACATGCTTTCTTCTCCCCACAACAAATGATCGTGTACCACAGGTATTTGTTGAAGATCATCATGTCAAGAACCTTGATCCCGATGATCCACTTTGGGTTGGCAAGAAGAATCCATCACCAGACCAGCCAACAGGCGTGTCTGCACGCGACACACTTAAAATGGACTGGTCGCATGGCCACAACCAGACAATTCATAACGGGATAAGCCGTATTGGTTTTTACACAGGTGGAAATGCCGCCAGATTTCGTGACGAAGACCTTGCAGACACATGGGTCAAGCAAAGCAAGAAATTCATTCAGCAAGATCGACCGAAAGACCAGCCTTTCTTCCTGTTTTTTGCAGCACACGAATGTCATGTTCCTCGAATTGTTCACGAGCGATTCCAGGGAACGTCACAATTAGGGCCACGAGGCGACGCCATCCTTGAGCTTGATTGGTGTGTCGGTGAACTGACACAAACGCTAGCAGATGAAGGCCTTACAAACGACACACTGATTGTGTTTTGTAGCGACAATGGCCCGGTCCTCGATGATGGCTACAAAGATCAGGCCATTGAAAAAAATGGTTCCCACCATGCGGCCGGTCCTTATTCAGGAGGCAAATACAGTGTCTATGAAGGAGGGACGCGGACCCCTTTTATTACGTGCTGGCCGGGTACTATTACCCCAGGTGTGTCAGATGAAATGGTGTGCACAATCGATTTGGCAACGAGTCTTAACTACCTTGTGAATCACCACATTCACGAGAACGATTGTCTTGATAGCCTTGATGTCAGTGATGCACTCCTTGGCAAAGAAGGAGCGAAGGGACGAGATCACCTGATCCAACAGGATAACGGGAATAACGGAAACTACGGACTCCGCGTTGGCAACTGGAAATTACTCCGACACGAACGTGGTAAAGCACGCAATGTCGTGGTTGAGCAGGAACTTGCAAACACGACCGTCCCCAAATACCAACTTTTCGATCTCAATGCCGATCCTGCAGAAAAGAACAATCTGTACCAAACCGCAACAAAGCAGGCCCAGGCTCTCACAGCCCAACTTCAAGAAGCAATTGACAACGGACGAACTCGCCCAACCAGTCATTAGCAAAGCACCTGCTCTATGACGTTACACCAACATACCTTCCGTATACCTATCGTTGACTTTGTACTGTAATTAAGCGAACCAATGAAACTTCAATCACTTTTTATGCTGCTTGTCTCTTTAGGTTTACTTGCCCTATGCGTTGAGCTTGGTGCAGCGACTCCTGATCAATGGCCGCGGTTCCGCGGGGCTGACGGCACTGGAATCACAGGTGGTGAAAAACTTTTACCATCATGGACGACTGAAGACTGGACGTGGCAGGTAGACCTTCCAGGAATAGGACATTCTTCACCCATTGTGTGGAATGGAAAAATATACCTCACGTCTGCCGATGAAGAGAACAAAGTACGGCATCTATTCTGTCATGATCTTGACACTGGAAAGCTTGCTTGGACTCAAGAGTTCCCTGGTGAAATAGAACGGCACCACAAACAAAACAGTTCGGCATCCAGTACGGTAACGGCTGACTCACGGGGCATCTATTGGCTTTGGGGAACAAGTCAAAACGTTCGGCTTGAAGCCCTTACCCATGACGGAAAGTCACGATGGAGCATTGACCTTGGCCCATATATAGGCCATCACGGTTTCGGCGGCTCACCCGTAGTCTGGAAAGACACTGTCATTGTCCCACTTGAACAAGACACCCAAGGAACTGTAATTGGAATCGATGCGAGCACCGGAAAGGAGCGGTGGAGGCTAGCGCGTGACGGTGCCGAAAAGGCGGCGTACTCCACGCCACTTGTTCTGACTCATACAGGACGTGACACACAAGTTATCTGTACGAGTAAGGCGCACGGCATGTATGCAATTAACCCCGAAAATGGAACTGTGCTCTGGGAAAACAAATGCTTTTCTTTAAGAACCGTCGCCTCACCTATCTGCGCGGGAAATCTGCTGATAGGAACCTGTGGCAGTGGTGGTGGTGGAAGCAATCTTCTTGTTGCTCTCAAACCTCCTGCAACAAAAGACGACACCAGTGAAATCATTTATGAAGTACCTCGAAGCACAGCACCTTACGTTCCAACACCACTTTTTTCTCAAGGTCGCCTCTATCTCTGGGGAGACAAAGGCGTCGTAACATGCCTCCACGCAACACGTGGAGAAATCATCTGGAAGGAACGTGTTGGTGGCAACTTTTCGTCATCGCCAATACTGATTGGAGACCAGATTCTTAATATCTCGAGCGACGGAGAAATGGTAGCTCTTGTTGATGATGAGGAATTTAGGATTCTAGGGAGACGTGACATTGGCGAAGAATGTCGAGCAACTCCAGCCGTTGCTGAAGGATTTATGGTCATAAGAACCAAAAGCAAACTTTTCTGCCTCAAGATTTCAAAGTCGTAGTGTCCCCAGCTCTACTCAATGCAATCTGCTTGTAAATCATCTTCTTCGAAGACTTCTTGGACCGCATCGAACGGAGCATCTTCGTCTGCAGGCTGCCGGAGATGGTCCCACAACGAAGGACCGACGGACGCGTAAAACATCTCAAAAACGTCTAATTCATCTTTTTTTTGCGATGACATGACAAGTTCCAGGGTGTTGAAAAACCAATTCCACAATTGTGGCAGGACGCTACGCCGAAGCAAGCAATCGCGCAATAGCAATAAAACCCTAGAATTAAAGACTTTTTCAAACTACTTACCGTCTCCACGAAGGACGCGATCAAAGAATTCACGCATTGCTGGCACCGTTTCAGATGCATGCTGCCGAAAAACGCCATGTCCAGCACCATCGATCCGAAGATACGTTACATCCTGAGAATTCTTTTCATGAAAAAGCGCATGAAGATCGTCACTCTGCTGCACAGGCACTGTCGTGTCAGCAGTGCCATGCACCATGAGAAACGGTGGCGAAGCACTCGTCACATACGTGACTGGTGAGGCCAACTCCATGACCTGTTCTGTATCTCTCTCACCAAAGAGTGCTGCAGCGCGACCACCTCCACTCCGAACTTCTTCGCCCCACAAACGAAAGTTAGTCGGCGTTGCAGAACAGCAAACTGCTCGCACAGCACTCGAGTATTCACGATAGGGGCCATCACCCTCTAGTTCATCTTGCGTCGATGAAAGACCGAGCATCGCCACAAGGTGTGCACCTGCCGAGTTCCCATACGCACCAAAGTTATTGACATCAATTGACAATTCTTCTGCATGGGCGCGTAACCATCGTACAGCCGACTTACAGTCGGCAATACAGTCAAGGATCGTACCCTCATCTACCAGACGATAGTTAATTGAAGCACAAACGTAACCACGAGAGGCATACTCAAGCGGATAGTCTCGAAAAACTCCTGAAGACTTGTCTCCGTTGCGCCATCCTCCACCGTGAATAAAAACAACAACTGGATATAGTTTTTCTTTACCGTTCTTAGGAAGCATAAGGTCTAGCTTCCATTTTTCATTCCCCTCCCGGTACGAGATGTTCTCTCTGAGTTCGACATTTTCCGGCACCGAAGGTTTTGTTCCTAACGCCCCCTGCCCGTTGGATGTGCGCAACCGTTCAAATAACTGCGAGAGTTCTTCTCCGTCGAGACGTCCATTTCCGTCCTGATCGATACGGTCGAAATTGGCTTGCATTCGCCACTTCGCCTCGCTGCGACTGATGGCTCCATCGTTGTCATCATCCATCTGATTAAGTGCCCATTGCATACCTTTTGGTTGCTGGGCAATAGCCAGCCGCGGTTGGCTGTTGAAAACAGATGCGATGCAGAATACCGTGGTTGCAATTAAGTACAATTGAATCTGTTTCATGCTTCCATCTCCTCAAACAAGAGCCCTTACAATGTGATGCTCATCGTATTACAGAACAGACGGGCTCGAAACCACCTACTGAACATCCGGACTATGAAATCCCGAATTGTCATGAAAGCCATTTGTTTCTGGCTTGATAGTCCAGTTCCGGATGTCCACGTCATTACCGCCAATATTACTCTGAGAAACATAATTATCACGAGCATACTTTTTCATCAGAATGGCTGATCGCCCATTTAGATTTTCGAGTCTGTTGTTAAAAAAATAATTATTCTCCGTGGTTCGATCAGCTGCTCTACCACCAAGTGAAAGCCCACTTCGATTGGCTTCCATTTGCACGTCTCCTCGAATCACATTACACGCCACAACGTTTTTCTCTGTTTTGCCCTGAACGTTCTCTGTCCACATGCAGATCCCATTTGCAGGATTCTTTTCACAGAAATTTGCAAAAGCCGTGTTTGATTTCACGCATTCCTCAAAAAAGATCCCTGAGTGGTACGTGTTACGGGTGACCGTGTTAAAGATAGCCGCGCTATGAAAACAGTACGCATCAAAATCGATTGAAAAACCACCCGCAGAACAGACGTTTCCAAGTGCATAGACACGTTTTGACACATGCGCCCAAATGCCTCGATGGCCTGGGTCACGAATATCACAGCCACGAACGACAAATGGCCCGTAGTGCTTCTTGGAACTCACGGCGTTCACTGAGTTACTGCCAACACCACCATGTTCAGAATGTAGGTCAATACTCACGCCTTCGAGCAGCAATGCATTCTTTGCGTCCGCTCCACTCACTGCAGAAAACACTTTTTGATCTGAAATAATTTGACCGCCCGAAAATGAATTGCAGCCCTTTCCCTTCATGGAAACCAATTCAAATAAATCTGCATCCTTTGCTTCATATCTATTGATAATTTTTCCATCAAGAATCACACATGTATTATCTGGAAGTGAAAGCCCTTCTTGAGATCGATTCACAAACGCACCTTGCATAAAGACAACAAGAACCGCATCTGGATGAGCCAACCGTTCTTCCTCAAGCTTCCGGTTAACTTCGCGCGTATCAACTTCCTCCTGACCTGCTTCAATGACGACCTGACGGCGAATCAGAGGTTTTGCGTTCTCCGAGCCACTCCTCCAGACAACAGGATCGTCATGAAAGTTTGAAGCCGTTGGTGGCTTGAAGTATGCGACGCCCGACCCACTTACTGCATCAGCTGACACACCATGATTCGAGCAGAGAATATTGCGGGATCCACCTACCTGCACCTCGTTTCGATTTCCAAATGTATTCCACCCCACCGTCGCTTCTTTTCCGTCGAACACAATCCCAGTCTCGTTGTCACGGATTATATTCTCATATACCAGCGAATACTCTGAATCGCTGGCGAGGAGAACGCCGGTGACATTGCGAAATACTTGATTACGCACAAGCAGCGCGCCTGCTGAGTGGATAACAATCCCGGCTCCACTTGCTTCACAAAGAGTATTTGCAACGACTGACGAAGGAGAATCGAGAACTATCGCAGCACGGCCAGCCGAAGTAATTTTACTATCGAGCACAATACAGGCGGGAGACTGGCTCACGACAACGCCATTCCCTTGACACTCCGAAATTACAGACCGAGTCAACGACACAGGTTCGTCATATCGCTCAACACCCCGACCAATAACGCGGACACCATCTTCACGACACCCGGCAATTGACACCTGATCGAGATGAATCTTCCCGCTGTTCTGAATGAGAATCCCAACATCTACAGCCTGATTGCCAAAAAACAGTGCGTCGACTGGCAGCCGTCTTGGTTTCCGTGGGTCAATGGCCCCCGTAATACTGATATATCCTTTATCTTGAATCGTCAGGAGAGAAGTGGCGGTGCAGTTCGAAGTTGCAACAAGTTGTGAACTTTCTTCGAACACAAAGCATGTCCTGCCGTGCGGCGACAAGGGAGCGTCCGTAATCCGAAGAGTCCCTGTCACTCGGATGAGAAAAACAGCAGCTGGATTTTGAGCATGATGATGGTCAAGAATAATCTGCGCGTCATTGGCCGACATCGTCCCAATCTCAAACCTATCAATATGCTCCCGGGGATGAGTGACAAACGGCAGTGACGGTGCTGTATAGAAATCAGGGAAGAGATTTGTCTCACTTCGCTTCAGGAAAGCCTGAGCTCGCGTCTGCGGCAGGAGCCATGCAGGCTTCGTGTCATCCGCAGTGGCGGTCGCCCCACCGAACAAACGTATCGCACACACTGCCACGAAACAGAGACTTGTAATTAGACTATTCATGATGCGACAGGCACTTCGTCACTCCACCGCTTGGATAAACATTTCAACTGCATCTGGATCGGACTTTGCTCGAACACTGTCATCTCGATGAACAACCTTGCCATTCCGATCAATGACAAATGTCCATCGTTTTGCCGTTGCAGTCCGTGTCAGATCAACATCAACACCATCGATTGACTTTGTAACGGTCTTTTCACCTCGAGAAACGGGCACTCCGAAAAGTTCCGCAATCTTTCCATCTGTATCCGCAAGTAGCGTGAAGTTCAACTGATGGGCTTTTTTGAAAACCTGGTGATTCTTTACCGTATCACCGCTTACTCCAATTACTTCTGCGTTAAGCTTTGAAAACCTTTCCATTCTGTCTCGGTACCCACATGCCTGGGCTGTGCACCCACCTGTCATATCTGCCGGATAGAAATACAGAACCACCATCTTTTTGCCAATGTGGTCCGTTGATTTCCATACCTTGCCCTCGTCGTCAGTTGCCTCAAAAGCAGGGACTGGCTCATTCAGCCCAATGGCAAATGCCTCAAGACCACACATCAAGATGCTCATGAGGGCAAAGATAAAAATAGTGTTTTTCATAAATACGGTTCCTCGTGTTTTAGCTGCCTTTATTTGCAGCCTGAATTTGATCCATGACTTTTTTCAGATTAAACGAACCAGGTGTTTGGCTTGGTGGATATTCCGCGAGCGTTTGTAAGAACTGGGCAACATACTGCTGCATGGGAACGAGGACAAACACTCGATTAATAAACCAGTCATCATAGGTATTGCTGTTGTGCTGCGCCTTTTCAAACGGATCACGCCGCAGATTAAACAATAACGGCACTCGCAACTCGGTAAAAGGTTCTCGCCAGACACCAAACCCCTGTCCTCTATTCTCTAGAAATACACCCTTCCACTGCCCAAGCCTCAAGGCCACTACCTGACCATCGTCATTCACATACATGAATTCTTTTCGCGACGATTCTGATGTCTTACCCATTAGGTACTGAAGCTGATTGTGGCCATCAATGTAGTTGCGGTATGTACGACCATTTAACATTATCCCCTTCTTGAGTTTCTCTTTGATACCAGCTTCACCGGCAACTGCTGCGAATGTCGGCAGCCAATCTTCGTGGGCCACAATACCATTGAGCGTCACACCGGCAGGAAAATGTTTCGGCCACCGCACGAATGCTGGAACGCGATAGGCTCCTTCCCAATTGCTGTTTTTTTCGCTTCGGAAGGGTGTCGTCGCTGAATCGGGCCAGGTGTTGAAGTGTGGCCCATTGTCGGTGGAATACATAACAATGGTATTTTCAGCAAGACCGAGCTCATCAAGGTGATCCAGTAATTCACCTACCTGCATGTCATGCTCCACCATACCATCGTGATATTCATTCCCTGTTGGGCCGGAAAGACCGGCATGCTCTTTCTTCACATGAGTTCGAAAGTGCATTCGTGTAGCATTCCACCAACAGAAAAATGGTTTGCCCCCGGCCGCCTGCCTTTTGACAAAATTCTTGGCTGCTAGAACCGTTTCTTCATCAATCGTTTCCATTCGCTTCTTCGTCAACGGACCGGTGTTTTCAATTGTCTGCGTACCGTCAGGATTCGCGCGACACTTGAGGACGCCTCGGGGCCCATATTGTTCCTGAAAAGTTTTCCCACTTGGCATGACAAGGTCATTAGGATAGTCCCTGTTCTCTGGTTCTTCTTCAGCATTCAAATGATACAGATTGCCAAAAAATTCATCGAAACCGTTATTCGTTGGCAGATGTTCATCACGGTCGCCAAAATGGTTTTTTCCAAACTGACCAGTTGCGTACCCCTGCTCCTTGAGGACAGCAGCAATAGTCGCATCACTTGTCTGCCAGCCTTCTTTGGCTCCAGGCAGGCCAACTTTTGTCATGCCTGTTCGAAGTGGGACATTGCCGCCCATAAATGCCGCCCGGCCGGCCGTGCAGCTTTGTTGCCCGTAGTAATCAGTAAATGAAATCCCCTCACGTGCAATTCGATCAATGTTTGGGGTTTCGTAACCCATCATGCCGTTGTTGTTGTGGCTGATGTTCCACATACCGACGTCGTCTCCCCAAATTACAAGAATATTTGGACGGTCATCTGCACAGACATCATGGGCACATAAAAAAAAGACACCAAAGAATGCTGTTAAAGAAATAAACCAGCAACGCCAAAGTGTGGACATGGCCTTCTCATCTTTCCGCAGGGGTACACAAATTGTGATCAGTGGCCACTCACCTTCTGAAGGCCGCCCACCTTCTGAAGATTGTACCTCCTTTTTGCATTGCACCGAAACTCCTTCGTAGAGTCTTGGCAAAATTTATGTGCATAAAAAAACAATGTACTTGCAGAGCGCTACCAGCTTCCACGGCGACCGGTGAGTATGTTGAACAGGTGGCGGTTTGGCCCAGCTAAAACATGCGATCTTCAAAAGGCGATGTACTCACAACCGGACCACCCATGGCAGGGGCTCTACAAAGGCTTTTTGCCTGTTTTACCCAGAAATATGAATGGAATATGACGCATCTGAAGAAGATATTAAGATTTTAGTGGGTCAGACATAGATGTATAAGTAGTAAGGGGTTTGTACTTAGTTCGTCCTGTGTCCAGAACGGTGTTCCTGAAGAGACAAAACATGAATCAGCGTTACCTCCACACCAGTTTTTTGCTCGTTGCAGTGGCGTCCTGCCTTCTGTCGCCGCTGGCACGCGCAGCAGACGAAACTCATGTTTCACGAATTGACGATCGCTTTTCCTCTGCAGCTAAGAGTGGATCAGAATCTCCCGACTTCCGTCGACATGTCGTCCCGCTCATGGGTCGACTTGGTTGTAACGGCAGAGCGTGTCATGGCTCCTTTCAGGGCCAAGGTGATTTCCGGCTTTCACTCTTTGGCTATGACTTTAAGGCAGACCACGAGAACCTCCTGCAGGGTGAAGACCCTCGCGTCAATATCGACAACTTAGAAGCCAGCCTCTTTCTCCAGAAACCTCTTGAGCAGGTTGACCACGGTGGTGGCCAGATCCTTGATCCTGACAGTTGGCAACTCGCTGTTCTCAAACAGTGGATCGAACACGGCGCTCAGGGAGTCAGCGACGATGACGCGGTATTTGTTCGGCTAGACGTTTCACCTGCTGAAATTGTTGCTCAGAAAAAAGGTCAGACGTGGCAACTGAAGGCAACGGCAGTATGGTCAGACGGAACGCACGAAGACGTTACGCCCCTCTGCCGATTCCGAACCAATAATGATCAGATTGCCGACATTGATGAGCATGGGTTTGTTACAGCAAAAGGTCCTGGTGACAGTCATGTCGTTGCCTTTTATGACAACGGCGTGGTGCCCATTCCTGTGATCTTTCCTGTCTCCGACAAAACAGGTTCTGAGTATCCTGACATCAAGACACCGACGCCGATTGATGAACTCGTTGCGATGAAGCTACAAAAGCTTGGTGAAATACCTTCAGACTTATGTAGCGATGGTGAATTCCTGCGTAGGGCATCGCTCGATATCACCGGGACACTCCCTCCAGTTACAGAAACAGAAGCGTTCTTGAGTGATACGTCTCCAAACAAGCGAAGTGCGAAAGTCGAAGAATTACTTGAGCGACCTGGATATGCCGCCTGGTGGGCAACCAAACTCTGTGACTGGACCGGAAACAATGATCGTAATCAAGGCAACAACGGGCCCGAGCGACGGCAAGGAGCCTCCCGGTTTTGGTACGAATGGATGCACACGAAAGTAGCCAAAAACCTACCTTATGATGAAATTGTGACAGGTATTGTTCTTGCCAAAAGCAGGCTTGAGGGAGAATCGTTTACAGCGTACAGCGAGCGAATGAGCCATTACCTTACAAATGAGGATGGTGCCTCATTTGGTGATCAACCATATCTCCCCTACTTCTGGACTCGACAAAACTTTCGGAAGCCAGAGGAACAGGCGCTTGGATTTGCGTATACATTCTTAGGCGTCCGCATCCAGTGTGCGCAATGCCATAAGCACCCTTTCGATCAGTGGACGAAAGACGACTTCGATCGCTTTAAAAATTTCTTCACACGCGTTGCGTATGCCAGCAAAGGTTCTGGTAAAGAAAACCAAAAAGCCTACAAGGAGATGCTTGTTACCCTTGGCATCGACATAAACGACAAGGATTTAAAGGGGAACAAGCTCTACGTGGCACTCGCAAAACTTGCTCAGAAAGGAAAAACTGTCCCTTTTGGTGAGGTCATTGTGACTCCGGCAAAGGCACCGCTTGACAAGGAAAAAATCGATGGGCTGATGGCCCAGATTAAGGCAGAAGACATTAAGCCAAGGAGAAAGGAACAGCTTGAAAGATTCCTCATGGGCCGCACAGCAACAGTCCTTGGTGGCAAGGAAATGAAGCTGGAAGAGATTGAGGACCCGCGTGAGATTCTTATGGCCTGGATGCTTGATGATTCGAATCCATACTTTGCACAATCAATCGTGAATCGAGTCTGGTCATCGTACTTCAACGTCGGCATCGTTGAACCACCAGACGACCTCAGCCTGGCAAACCCTCCAAGCAACCCTGAATTGCTTAACTACCTTGCTGAGGGCTTTCGAGAACACAACTTCGACATGAAGTGGTTGCATCGTGAAATTTGCAAGAGCGAAACCTACCAGCGTGGTTGGAGTCCCAACGCAACCAACCTGCATGACGATAGAAACTTCGGCCGAGCAGTAGCTCGAAGAATCCCGGCTGAAGTTATCTACGATGCGGTCCGAACAGCAACCGCGGGCGATCGTGAAGCAATGGAACTATGTTCGCTCGTTGAAAAGCGGGCAATAGCCGACACATCTGTCGGATCCTACAACAACAATTACGCTCTTGAAATTTTTGGCCAGTCAACACGCGAAAGCAATTGTGATTGTGACCGTTCCATGGAGCCGAGCCTGCTTCAGACAGTCTTTCTTCAGAACGACAAAGAGATGCTTGACTCCATTAGCCGTCGTGGCAGTTGGCTTGATGAACTCACAAAAACGCTTCCGGATTTCAGCGACCCCGCTGCTGAAAAACTACGGCTGGAGCAAAAGCAAAGGCTTGCAAATGAAGTTGCGCAGCTCAACAAAAAATTGGAATACCACCTCAAGAAAAACAACAAGTCCACAATCAAATCAATCAAGAAAGCACTTGCAGCAAAAGAAGCGGCAATGAAAGAACCAAAAGCCGGCAATGTCTTTGACGGCCCTGTATCGGAATGGGTTGCACAAAATGAAAACCACGTGCGTGACATTCTTGACAGCGCTTATTTGCGGACACTTGTTCGACGCCCAACTGATCGGGAGATCGATCGATCAATCGCGTACCTCAAAGAATCACCGACTGTTAAAGATGGAATTCGTGACATTCTTTGGGCCTTACTCAACACAAAAGAATTTGCTCTAAATCATTAATCCTGGCGTCTTCGCCACAAAGAATCAAAAAACGTATTACTTGGAGAAATATTATGGCTCTTCATCGAACTTGTGACGGTGTTGTTCGCAGAGACTTTTTGAAACTTGGGGCACTCGGGGCTGGTGGCCTTTCTCTATCGAATTACCTGCGATGGACGCACGCCGCATCGGCCCGGCCAAAGGGTGCAAAAGCTGCCATTTTCATTAACCTCCCTGGCGGTCCATCCCACATGGACACGTTTGACCCAAAGCCAGATGCACCGTCTGAATACCGTGGTGAGTTTAGCGCTATCAAGACATCTGTTCCTGGCATCCAGATCAGTGAGCATCTGCCGAAGCTTGCACAGTGCATGGACAAGTACGTCATCCTGCGAGGTATCACGCACTCGCTCGCTGCCCACAAACTCGGGCAGGAGTATGTCAACACTGGCAATCGCCCAATTCCGTCTCTTGAATTCCCTGGCTACGGAGCCGTTGTCAGCCGCGAACTTGGGGGACCGATGGAACTGCCGCACAATGTTGCGATTCCAAAAAACAACCAAGGTGGGACCGGCTACCTTGGCGTGAAGTATGCAGCCCTCGCCACAGGAAAAACTCCAACGCCTGGCATGCCTTTCAGTGTTCGTGGCATGACGCTCGATGGCAGCCTTACTGTCAGTGATGTCGAACGCCGCCAAATGCTTCTTGAAGATCTCGACCAACGCTTCCATGCCATCGAAGACAAGAACCAACTTGTTGAAGGCCTCGACAGATTTACAGAGCAGGCCCACAAAATCATTACTTCGCCCATGGCAAAAGTGGCCTTTGACACAAACCGTGAGAGTTCAAGCTTTGCAGCACCCTTTGGCGAAACGAAGTTTGGGCAGAGCTGTCTGTTAGCGACGCGGCTCGTCGAACATGGAGTGCCATTTGTTACTATCTCGTACGGTGGATGGGACACTCACCGTGACAACTGGAATGCACTTAAAAACAAACAACTACCACCACTCGATGAAGGCTTATCAGCCTTGTTCACGGGTCTTGAGCAGAAGGGACTTCTGGACTCAACGGCAGTGCTCGTTACTGGTGAATTTGGCCGAACACCAAAAATTAACACAACACGGAATGGACGAGATCATTACGCCAGAGCCATGTTTATGCTGATGGCAGGTGGTGGCATCTCCGGCGGGAGAGTTCTCGGAGAGACTGATGACACTGCAAGTGGTCCTCGACACGATGGCCATTCTCCTGATGATGTTGCAGCAACCTATTACAGTCTGCTTGGCATTGATCCAACGAAGGAATACCACACGAGTACCGGTCGACCAGTTATGATCGTACGAGATGGAAGTGTGATTCCAGAATTGATGAGCTAGTTAGAAAGCAGACCAGCAGATGCGCAATCATGAATTCCGTGGCCCACTACGTAAATGGGCTACTGCCGCTCTGTACGTACTATGCGTCATGACCTCTACGGATATATTCGCAGAATCATGGGGGCGGTTTCGTGGCCCAAATGGTACTGGAGTCGCCGAGAACACCGGTGCCCTACCGGTGCACTGGTCAAACGAGAAAAACCTTGTCTGGAAGACTCCCGCTGCTCGTGGTTCGAGTTGTCCAATTCTTGTGAAGGACTTGATTGTGTTCACAGGATATAGCGGCTATGGAGAGAAGCTTGACGATCCGGGAGAACGTGACAGCCTGAAACTCCACATCATTGCAATTGCTCGAAATGATGGCAGCCCGCAGTGGACACTCACGCTTACCCCTTCCCCTGAGGAACAGGAAGCGACGCCTCGTGTTGCTGATCACGGCTATGCCTCGCCTACGCCCTGCACAGATGGTGAAAAAATCTATGCTGCCTTTGGTCCATCTGGCGTGGTCTGCTGTTCACTTGATGGGAAAGAGATCTGGCGAACGAGTATCGGCACGGGTGTTGCCGGCTTCGGGGCAGCGGCCTCACCCATTGTCTACGGAGACCTGGTGTATATCAACGCTGCTATTGAGTCACAAGCACTCGTTGCCATTAATAAACATACGGGGGAAATTGCCTGGAAGGTTGAAGACATCAACAAAGCATGGACGACACCCACGATTGTCACGCCCAAGAATGGAACACCCGAACTTGTCATGCACCATAAGGAACTCATCCGCGGATACGACCCAAAAACTGGAGAGGTCCTTTGGACATGCCGAGGGATTCCCGATTACGTCGTGCCTGGCATCGTTGTTGTTGATGACATTCTGTACTGCTCCGGCGGCAGACAGAATCGAACAATCGCTGTCAAAGCTGGCGGCCGGGGTGACGTGACAGAGACCCATAAACTCTGGGAAGTGACTGTGGGTGCGAACGTGACAACACCCTTGTTTCACAACGGCTACTTATTCTGGTCACACGACAAGGGAATGGCCCAATGCTTAAATGCAGAAGACGGAAGTACGCTTTTCCGGGAACGCTATGAATCTCGTGACCGTGTTTACGCATCCGTTGTACTCGGAGATGGCCGACTCTATGCACAACTCCGAGATGGCACATGCGTGGTGATGGCAGCAAAGCCCGAGCATACTATTCTTGCTGAAAACCTTCTTGGTGATGGTGAAGAACAATTTAATGCAACTCCGGCCTTTGATCAGGGCCGTATCATCTTGCGTTCAACCAAGGCTGTGTACTGCGTGGGCAAGAAGTAGACGCTCACCTTTCTCCTTGAGCTTCTTCCAATAAATTCCTGGTAAAGGAATACACATTCCCTCCGTTGCTGTCTTTGGTATCGAACGTGCCGCGCGGTCAATCAAATCGCTGGGTCGATTTTGAATACATCCTTACTGTCACAGACGAGCAAGTACTCATTCGGCGAGACATGCTGCCAGAAGAACTAGTCTTAGGGTATAGTTAGAATTTTCAAGTAGCCTTCTTTTATTGGAAGCACGTCATGCACCGAATCTTCGCAGTCGCCATTACCCTCCTTCCTGCCGCCTTATTCGCAGCTGAAAAACCAAACGTCATCTTTTTTATCGCTGACGATGTCAGCTGGAACGACTATGGCTGTTATGGCAGCCAGACGGCCCGCACACCCAACATTGATGCGCTGGCAGCGCATGGACGTCGATTCGACAATGCCTATCTGACCGCAAGTAGCTGTAGTCCAAGTCGCTGCAGCATCATCACGGGACGTTTCCCACACAACAACGGGGGTGCGAGTGAGCTTCATCGGCCGCTGTCGTGGCACTTGGTGAAGTTTCCATCCCTGTTACGGACGGCAGGCTACTACACAGCCCTCTCGGGTAAAGACCACATGCCACAGGACGATCCACCAAAGGGTAACACCGCTCCTGAAAAAACGTGGGATCACAAAGATAGCGGCAAAAACAAAGACAACTCAGGCGGTCACGCGAACTGGGTGAAGCTCACCAGAGATCGTCCCAAGGGCAAGCCCTTTTTCTTCTGGTTCGCTGCGTACGACGCTCATCGTGGCTGGGATGCCGATAGACAGTGGCACGACGCTTTTGGCCCAAAGCATAAGAAGAACACGGTCACCGTCCCACCTTTTCTGGTCGACGATGACGCAACCCGCGACGACCTGGCGTCATACCACAATGAGGTCACCCGATTCGATTACTTCATCGGACTCACCATTGCTGAATTGAAGGATCAAGGTGTACTCGACAACACACTGATCTTTGTCCTCGCCGACAACGGACGCCCATTTCCGCGAGCCAAGACTCGCCTGCACGATAGCGGGATGAAGACAGCGCTCGTTGCACATTGGCCCACTGGGATTAAATCAGCTGGTCAGCCTACAAGGAGTCTGACAAGCGTCATTGACCTGGCTCCAACGGTTCTTGCAGCCGCAGGTGTCCCTGCACCGAAGACGATGCAGGGAGTCAGCCTCCTGCCACTGTTTGATGATCCAGAAGTGACCGTCCGTCGCTACGCGTTCTCCGAACATAACTGGCACGACTACGAAGCCTATGGACGCAGCATTCGTGACAACAGGTTCCTGTATCTCATTAACAGGCGACCCCACCTACCATGGCAAGGGCCAGCAGACTCCGTACGGTCCGCATCTCACAGTTCCTTACGGACTAAAAAAGAACAAGGAACACTTACCACTGCACAGCAGGACGTATTCCTTGCGCCTCGACCTGCCGCCGAGTTTTATGATGTTCGCAACGACCCAGAACAGTTGCACAATCTAGCAGGCAGTGCACAGTACACCGAGGTCGAGAAGAAACTAGCTGCCATTTTGAAGCAGTGGAAGCAGGAAACTGGTGACACGGTTCCCCAAAAGCTTACCCCTGACACATTTGATCGAATCAATGGTGAATCATTAAGAATTGGAACGCCACGTGGCATCGCCCCAGGTGAGGCGAAGAGTGCCGATCGTATCAATTACCCAGGACCTCGCTGAATGCAAATCGCTCGGCCGGCAACTTTGCCACTTGTACCAATACATCGGTATTTTCGTGCAAAAAAGGAACTCGAAATCAGGCCAAAACACTCGAAATTTCCTTCAGAACCGGTACATTGAAATGACTTCTGACTGACGTTTCCGAGGAGACTGATTCCGTGTTATTTCCTGCCGACGCACCAGCGCACAAAAAAGTTGGGTTTCACCCACGCATTCTTGGAACCCCAACGCCAATGTTCCCTGGCTATGAAATTGACATAAGTGATCGAGTCGGTGACTCTGACAAACCCGATGCCATCTGGCACCGCGATCGAGCGAAGCAGATGATTCGCAACCATCCAGAAATCAAAAGTCTCTTTGGAAACACGCCAAGCACTGCGTTTTGGTGTATCGCATTTGCTTCGGCTCAGATCGCTTTGGCCGTTGGCCTGAGCAGCCAACCGTGGTGGGTCATGCTTCTGGTCGCCTGGGCAATTGGATCGTGGATTGACGTCAATCTGTTTCAACTTGCACATGAGTGCAATCACAACCTTGTTTTCAAGAAGACGACACCAAACCGCTGGCTCTTTACATTTACTACGCTTCCCATGTTCATGTCTGCTCACCATGCATGGTGGATTGAACACCACGTGCACCATAATGACCTTGGTGCGAAGAAAGACTTTATCACACGTCGTCGAACTGCTTTTCTTCTCACACGACAACATCGGTACCTGCAGTTCTTTACAGAAGGACCAATCTACCGATTCTGCTGTGCCCTCTTTTCACCCGTTGGTATGCCGTATGCCCTCGTCATGCTTGTTCTCCAGTTTTTCCGATCAACACTCGGGCTTGGTGTCTACACATTTGAGTCCCTTCTTCGCGGCAAACTGGATCCAGGCCCAAAGGCGCTTTCTATTCTTGCTGATGAACATCTTATTTCGGGATACGAAAACTATAAGCTGAAACGCTGGGCCGTTGTCTACCCAACGCTTTCGATCCTCATGACTGTTGGCCTCTTTGCTGCCGGCGGCTGGAAAGTAGTAGTCTTTTTGCTGGCATCTCAACTTTTCGCAACCGGATTTCTGCACCCACATAACTTTGGAATTATCCTCAGTAATTCACACTTTCATGGAAGCAGCACGTACCAACCCTCTTCCTCGCTTTACGGCTGGTCGAACTGGTTGTATTTTAATTTTGGGCTTCATCTTGAACATCATGACCTGATGGGCATTCCGTGGAGTCGACTTGGTCGCCTGCGAGAAATTGCGCCAGAGTTCTATGATGACCTGATTATCACGAAGTCCTACCGCAGCCTTGCCATGAAGTTCGTTATGGGAAGCCCGCAGTCGCTTGAAGCACAGTTCACACGACAAGACGAAGTTAATAAGGAACGCCTTGAATCGTCGGCAGCAGACAACACCACGCACGATGAAAAGCTCAACGAACAGCAGTCGGAACAGGTCCCGGTGATGAACTAGTACCGGGTCAGTTGCTTGCAGGTGCAGAGGAATGGTTCAGCCGACATGTGCAATCTGATTTGAATACTGTCGAGTGAGGCGGAATTACTTTTTCCGTACTGCGTTCCATATCCTCACATTGTCATAAAGCACAACACCACCACCGCGTGTTGGCAGATTGATTTGGTCCTTCGGGATATTAAACCGCGGATGCTTGGCACGAAGAATCGGCCCACCTGACACCTGAGCCACCATTTCATCGCCAACAATCTCAAGCATCATCCAGTACCAAGCGTCAGCTTTCATATTGAAACTATCAGTCACCAACGTCTCATCTTTATCACCATCGACAGTGACATTTCTATCTTTGACTAGAGACTGTCCCTTCCGTGTCGAAACTGTAAATCGACACACATGCCCTGTTCCTGTCTTGAATGACCCATCATTAAAACCAAAATGGGCACCCGACAGGCCGTCAGTGAGTTTAAATTGAAAGAGCATGACACAGTCGTCAACGGGAACCAACAGCCGACTGCTCGGTGTCTTCCCGCTATGACTGGCATTCCCTGCCGCGACACGTTTTTGCTGAAATTCGTTAGTCGATGGTCGCCCTTGGAGCACTCCCTCAACGACAGCCCATTGCGTACCGTGTAAAGGTATCCATTCCTCTGGAACCCCGCCCTCGGAAAAGTCTGCATCAAAAAGCAAATTAGTACATTCTGCAATCTGCGGGACCACATCAGGCTGAGGCGAACTTATTCCACCATCACTACCTACGTTTTGACTAGCGACATTCTTTCGGCCACTGCCAGTATCCTCGTGAGCTTGAACCGCACTTCGTCCAGAAAAAGAGACGCCACCAAGCACAGTACAAAACACGATCAGAACGATTACTCTTACTCGGGACATTCGAGCCTCCAAAAGACAAATGTTATTTCTCAGACAACGGCTGGATAACCATATGACGAACCTCAGCTCCCCAGTCCATTCGGACTGCATCGCCAAGTGAACCATTTTGCTGAATCGGTAATACAGCAAGTGCCTCATCACCTGACTCACTCACAAGAAGATACGAGTCACTCGGCGACACACGTAAACACCAGGGAATATTCCCCACTCGTTTTCTTGATACAAGGCTAAGCCTGCCATCCTCAGCAACCCGAAATGCAAAAACACTGTCTTCGTCACCGACAAAGTCTCGTAATGCAAGAAAGAGAAATTTTCCGTCTCCTGTCATAGCAATATCACTTGCATGCATGCCCCGTACACCTGCCGTGTAGGGTCCTCGGCGGGGGATGGTTGTCGCATGTTGGAGAGCCGCAAGCTGACCGTCTTTTTCAATACGGTACGCACTGACCCCAAGTTGCTGCTCGTTACTGAAGTACACATACGGCAGATCTGGATGGTAGGCGATATGCCGTGGTCCAAACATGTGGGGTGGCTTTGCATCAAAAGGCTCGAGCGGCAGAACACTGCCCGTCTGTCCATCAAAAGCGTACTGATAAATCGCATTGAATTCTTTGACACATGGCACGTACACAAATCTGTTGTCAGGAGTTGTCAGCACACTGTGGGCATACTTCTCTGCCACCTGTTGATGACTTACCCGATCACCAACCACACCATTGGGCTTCACCCGGTACACATCAAAATGCCCATCGTGATATGACGATGTCAGGAAATATCCTCCGGTGCGATCAAGACTTGTATAGCCTGTCGAATCTTGTAATTCTGAGACGCCAACAATAGAAAGCTTGCCATCACCGTTATTCCCAATGGTCACAGCACGAGGACTTTCTGCTCCTTTCCCCAGAAGCGTCACGATAATGGATGGCTGCGTAGGATGCTTGGCAATGCCGCGGGGCTTTCCCGGCATGGCGAGGACGCCCTCCTGCAGAACCTGAACCTGATTACCGTTTGGTCGCACTGTTATGTGCAGCAACTGCTCGCCCGACCCGTCGACTGCGTACACGACAAACGGATTGCCACGTTCATCAGCAGCCGCGCATAGTCGGGGCGAGAGTGCAACGACACTCCACACAATGAAAATGAACGAAATGGGCAACAGATGCAGAATTATGGAACTACGATGTCGTTTGAACCGCACACTTTCACTCAGTATTTTTTTCATACCTCAACCACCCTTCTTCATTGCAGCTGTCTGCGGCATGGTGTCAACAAATCCAGCATGTGTTCGACGCAACTCATCAACTGCTTTCTGCCGAAGCACGCCAAGTAGTGGCAGAGATGCTTCTTCGATCGCAAGATTTGATAACTCTTCCGGGTCAGCTTCGAGATCGTAGAGTTCTTCAACTTCTCCCTCCACAAGATACCGCACATATTTATATTTCCCATCACGTAGCAAGACGTACCAGGGAATATTTCCGACCTGATAGAGAGCCTCTGTATCTGGCTGTGAATCAGTATCACTTCCGTACCGTCTCCCTGTATGCGTCATAATCATTGGACGATCCCATTTGGCATTCTCTGGATCAGTAAGCAATGGACGAATATCTCGACCGTCAGTACGCCAAGGAACTTCAACGCCAGCAGTCGTACAGAAAAACCTGACCACGTCAGGTGCGTTCACAGGATGTGAACACACTTTTCCCTTCGGCAGCGTTGCAGGATGCGAGACAATCAGCGGAGAGGCCACTGCAGCGTCATAGGGTGCAACTTTGTTATTCATGCCATGCTGGCCCAAGGCAAACCCTTGATCTGCAGCATAAACAATAAGCGTATTTTCAAGCTGCCCTGTATGACGAAGCGTTTCTATTACACGACCGACTCCTTCATCGATCGCCATCACGCATTCGTTGTACTGCTGAACCCAGTCTTGGTACCCCTGCCCTGCTGTATTTGTATTGAAGTTACTCTTCTTTAATTTTTTCTTTTGTCGGTATGCTTTTCCGTCAGGCCCCTCTTGCCAGGAACTTGTTTTCTCAAGGTACTGTGGCTTGTCTGGCCAGGGCCCGAAGATGTCCGCCGGGACATCGGATTCTTTTCCCTTCAATTCTCCATCGTGACGTTCAGCCGGCGTGGTTGGACCATGAATCGCTCCGTAGCAGAGCCACAGGTACCACGGCTTCTCTAAATCGCGATTTTCTCCTTCAATGTAGTCAATGGCCCAATCGGTGTAGTTGTCGGTTGAATACCCCTCGACACGACGGTCTTTTCCGTTGAATGTGACGATCTGGTCGTAAAAGTAATTCCCCGCATTGTCCGGATGAGCTGGTCGATTCCAGACAATCTGATGATCCCAGTCTCTTCCATTGCCTGTATCAATACCGGTGTGCCACTTTCCGATGTGTGCAGTGTGATATCCGTTTCCTTTTAAAACAGAAGGCCAGAATCGACACTGTTCTGGATCGTATTCGCTCCCTGGATACTTCCCCACCATTCGCATTGATTGCACCCCGTGCTGAAGCCTTCCCGTGAGAAAACTTGCTCGTGACGGCATGCACCAGGCGCCTAGATATGTCCGTTCGAACCGAACACCCTGCTCGGCAAGTGAATCAATATGTGGCGTCTGCACCCAGTCCGGTGATTCGGGATAGCACGAAAGCGTGTTGTAATTCTGATCATCACTGAAAATAAAAAGAATATTTGGTCGTTCAGCTGCCTTGATACCATTGTTGCCCGTGCAGGCCAACAAGAGAGTCAGCACACAACACCGATTGAAATTCATCATTTGTCCCCCTACTGCTCCAAACCCAGTTACTTCTGACCGTACTTCTCTCTCCGACTATTGCCTCACCGTGAAACCATTACGTTTTCACAAGAAAATACTTTGATATTTCACTTGCGATTTTTTTACCTTGAAGCAACTCAACAAGTGCCAGTGCATACTCAACAGCTGTTCCAGGTGTTTGTGATGTCACGATATTATTCTCCCGGTCCACACAGACACGGAGCTTCGGATCAAATGCGCTGCCGAGCAACTTTGTAAACGCATCCGCTGGCCACGCTTGATCTGGCGTCTTGATTGCCAAAGGATTCCCCGTCACCTTTTTTACGTATTCAAGAACACCAGCTGGCTTCAGCACCAATGCAGGCGAAAGGCAGATCGCACCAAGGAGACCACCACCAGCATGATGTCGCTGAATGGTTGACCTCAGCAATTCTGATGCTCCAAGATTCATGGCACCAGGTACTCCACCTGGTAGTACAATCGCGTCCCAGACCTCATCAGCAACATCTTCAAGCTTCGCATCCGGCACGACCCTGAGTCCTTTTTGCAACACGACCGTCTCGCGTGCTTCAACACTGGCCACGGTGACGTCAATACTTGCTCGGCGCAGTACATCCACGAGTGCACAGAACTCAATTTCTTCGTTGCCATCGGCAACTGGTAGCAGAGCTTTCATAAAAAAGAGTCTAAGAAATAGGACGCTTATTGAGAACTCTAATCTCAAGCCGTATCGGCTCCGTCTCCATCAGACCATTTTGATACACCACGCACTACAAAACAAATGGATACAGGCGTGCGGTCCCTGAGATCATCTTGCCGTCACCGCTTGCCAGCGACAATCTCACGGCATGCTCGAATAAAGTCGATTTAAATTGCGAGAGATCAGTGCCCCTACTACACCCGCGCTATCTCTATCTCTGCCAACGTTGCACAGCCGTCCATAACCCAAAGTAACGGTTTCATTCTTTTACAAGAGTGAAATCAATTTCATTCGTATATGGCTCGACTTCTGCAGTAAGAATACTTTCCGGCCCACGGTATTGTGAACCGACCACATTGATCATCGTTGGCTTCAGTGGCAGGGGTTCCTTGTCATTTGGAGCAGTCGTCAATGGCAAGCCCGCATCTTGGAGCATCAGGTTTGTAGCCTTATCCATGAATTGTTCCCTTTTTGACGGACTGACTGCCTTATCCTCTACCATTTTCTTGATCATGACTCGATGAGATCCCAACATTGCACCACGAATCAAACCTGTATAGTTCAGGCTGTATCTGCCTGATGAATCAGTCACCCCACTCGACGACCGACCAGAATTCGGTGCAAATGTGATAGTTGCACCTTCCAGTGGCTTCCCATCAAGAGTGACCGTACCAACCACGATTGCAACTTCGGGATAACTCGCAGGGTTACTAGAGCAGCCACTAATAACCAATGCTACTACAGCACACGCCACTGTTCTCCAAACCCTGAAGACGAGAGCGGTCTTTTTAGCCCCTGCTTGTATTACCACGTCCCAACCCTCGATTTTGGTCTCTCAACCATTGACTATTTATGACTTTTCCATCAGTACGTAACGGTGCACAAAAGCCTAAAACCCCGTAAGAACATCCCCATCTCTGCGATTACACAGATCAGCAAACACAGATTCACTAATTGTTTCCATTAGAAACCGAACTGATCCGTCACATAAAACAAACTGGGCACCGCCAGGATGCTGACTACTCCACGAGTCTGCATCTGTTACGCCATAGGGGTTTCCGCAACCACTCGTAGGCCAACAATCAGGCGTATTCGTTGGATTGGTTGCGTCGTAATCATTAATTTGCAGATTAGAATTGGCCTCATCAAAAATTGTTACCCAATTGTAGTGAAAGGGTTCAGTGTGCCAGCCAGCTCCGAGTGCTCCAATCCAGTTACTGGCTTCATGATCCCCATGCTGATTGCTCGAGTAATCTCGCTCACCAACCAGAATCGTGCTTGAGGTGCCATCAGTAATTTGTGCCATGGTGATTGAAGAACGAGAGAACAAAACACCCGTGTAATAGTCTCGTGCAGCTGCTTTGTTTTCAGGCGAGTCGTCGTGGGCACAATGTGAATTTGGCACACCAACGGTGTTTTTAATTGGCTTCGTTCCGGCATTCCCAACATAGTTTGACGTGCCTGCTGACGTTCCAGCACCAACCCAACGCACACGTTCTTTATTTTCAGTAGGCGCGGCATCTGACGGACAGAGGTAGAATCCGATCAAAGATCGACCGGATTGCTGATTGTCATGCCACACCCTCGACTTCCCGACTTGCAAGTCGTCTGCGAGACTTTGATGATCACAAAAATCCAATATGAATGCGCTCCATGCCCACCCACCGTGTTTCCCCATTTCCGCAACCGCAGTACCACCCGGAGGACTTGACCCACCACACATGACTCCGGATGGAAAATGCTCGTGAGAACTATTGAAATTATGCAAACCAACGCCAATCTGCTTCAGATTATTCACACACGAAGCGCGGCGCGCTGCTTCACGAGCCTGCTGAACGGCAGGAAGCAAAAGACCTACCAGCACCCCAATGATCGCAAT
>JADHSL010000117.1 GCA_016776925.1 Pirellulales bacterium
GTAGAGAGCCCCCACATAACGGTAATTAAAAAAAAGAGAGCACCAATGCATACAGAAGCTAATGGCCATGATGACTCACCAAAAATCATCTCAGAGTCTGAGGCGATCCATACAGATGCAGATGCCCATATGACACTGAGCAAAACCCAGAGTCCACCAAGCCAGAAAATATGGGTCAAGTTATCTGTTTGAATCCAAAAATCCATTGTGATTTTTCTTGGGGAATGTTTCGGAAAAGGATACTGAGGGCTGAAAGGCATGAATGCGTCGACGACACGTTTGTCCCCTCTGGAAATAGAATAACGTATCGCAACGGTTTTCAATCAATCGATACTATAAGCAGTTTGATACTGACTCGAAATCATATTCTTAGTTCCACCTTCTAAATAGTAGATTCGAAACGGTGTGAACACAACCTTGAAGGTGTTATCGTTTGCGAAAAGAGCAACCTTGTTATTCGTGCTCTTAACTTTTCGGCCATCCTTCTGTAATTCAACGGAAGTATCCAACAGGAGAGTCACAAAAGGATTTGCACACTAAAGAGAGCTAGAGATCTTGTTGAAAGAGACACTTTAGTTAGCCAGTGGCTGGTTTGACGCGTTGCGGATCAGGGCATTTCAATGCCAAACCCTCATCGTTGATTTTTTCGCCTTTTGATTTCGAGCAGGACACTCTCGGTACCACTGCCTGGAATTGGCCAGTTCGCGATGCGACGGGCGGTCACTTTCTTGAGAAAACCGTGGTGGCGAGCTTCTTGTTTCTCGGCTTCCCATCGTGGCCCTTTAATGACCAAGAGTCGACCATAAGAGCTACTGATTGGCTCGAACCAGGTCAGTAATTTTCGTAGTGGAGCGACAGCTCGAACAACGAGTGTGTCAAATGGATGGTTCTTGCTATTCGCATCGAGAGTAACTTGTTGAGCGGATTGATGATGAATCCTCAGGTGTAAACCAACTTCATCCAGAATTGATTGTAATGCAGTCATGCGTTTCGTTGAAGTATCAGATAATTCAACCGTGAGATCACTACGTAGGATAGCCAGTATGACACCAGGTACTCCTCCTCCCGTTCCAACATCGAGAACCCGTTCATTGGTGTTCAAGTGTGGGCATATGGCAGCCGTATCAGTAACATCTCGCTGAACAAATTGTTGTACTTCAGTATGCCTCGTGAGATTCAGGCGATCATTCCAGGCCCACAGACTTTGAGCATAGGCAGCGAGGTCAGGCATGACCTTGTCAGGCAAGGCAAGACCAAGTTGCTGTGTCTCGTGTCGTATTGCCTCAGCAAGAAAATTCTTTGGTTGATTATGATGTGTTTGCATGAAGTTGGGAACATCATTGAAATACAGGGCAGAGAGGGATGATCTAAGAACACCCGAACGACTTACAAGAAATTCATAATGCCAGTGATTCAATACGTACGTAATCTACCGAGCTGTAATTCGTCGTGCGACTGGCTTTGTAGCGACAGGTTCTAAAGTCTTCCGAACCTCGTTGAGTGCAGCAGCAAGTGTGGCATCATTTTTAATGATTTGCCCGGTGGCATCTGGGCGAGCGGTTTGCTGTACCCAGAGATCTGGTGAAACGCCGATTCGGCTGTATGGTTGGCCGGTTGGTGAGTAAAAGTGAGCAGTGGTCAATCGCATGCCAACGCCAGCCACATCCATTGGGAAAATTCCTTGAATCGATCCCTTTCCATAACTACGGGATCCGATGATTGTGCCACGGTTATGGTCACGAATGGCTCCGGCAAAAATTTCACTAGAACTTGCGGAATCACCGTCAATGAGAAGGGTAAGTGGCGTATGCCAGGTGCCGCGATGACTTGCAGTGTAGTTAAAATCTTCTTCAGGACTACGACCTCGTGTCGCAACAACGAGACCACGGTCAATAAATAAATCAGATACATCAACGGCGGCTGATAGGAGTCCACCGGGATTTCCTCGAAGATCAATAATAAGAGATCGCATTCCGGAGGCATCAAGCTGACGCATTGCGGTATCAAGGTCAGCAGCAGTCTTTTTCTGAAATGACGTGATGTGTAGATACCCAATCCCATTCAATCGATCGAGCAACTCAACATCTTCTATGCTCGGAACTTCAACATGCTCGCGTCGTACCGTCATAGCTCGTGCTGGTCCAACTCCTCGTAGTACAGCGAGTGTTACACGCGAGCCTTCGGGTCCTTGGAGCAATTGTGCAGCTGCATCGACGTGCATACCAGCAATAGGTTTTCCGGCGATGCCAATCAGGTGATCACCTGCTTTGAGTCCTGAGCGTTCGGCGGGACTACCGGAAATGACATGCACTACCAACAGCCCATCTTTCGCACTTTTTAGCTCGACGCCGAGACCAACAAAGTTGCCCTCGATTTGAGCGTAAAGATCATTGAGCTGGCCCGTCGTTAAGAATGCAGAATACTCATCAAGGCCACCAACAGATGCGGCAGTCATCTCAAGGAAAGTGACAGCTGGGGGAACACCAACTACTGATTGGGCGGCACGCGCAATCCAGATTGCAACAGTCTCAGCGTCAGCAAGTGTTGCAATACCACGACCTTCAATGATCTGCTGTGTGTGTTGATGGAATAATGCGATGCGATCAGGTGTCGCCTGACGTGCATGCACGGACTTAAATTCAGGATCACTGATTGCAACTTGGAGGGCTAAGCAACCACGACTAATAAGTTTATGAAAGTCCGGGTTGGTAACGTGGTGGGAGTTTATGCGTCCCAGGCATTCTACAAAAAGTTGTCGTGCTTCCCCTTCTGTAATGTGTCGAAGAGATTCTTGATAGGCTTTCTCAGCAGATCGACGATCAAGGTCACAATGAATCTTTGCCAGATCGTATCGCTGATAAAGTTCATTAGAAAGTTTGCCTTTGCGGGCCGCTGTTTCACAAAGACTCACGAGTTCTGGCCATTGACCAGCTGCCTCAAGCTGTGTTGACCGAACAGCTAGATCATCAACGACGAGTTCACTTGCATTGACGGAATTGGCTAGCTGACCGGCAAAAACCCCACCCACTAGAATGACCATAATGGTCTTCAAAAGGTAAATTCGCCATCGACGAGAAGGACATCTAGAAGAAGTCACGGTCGTCATGTGAAGAGGGGTGGTGGCAAGCACAGGCAATCCATTTTTCTAGCCGGCTTTCAGAGCGGCGGGCAGCGGTCGATCCCATGACCGCAAAGGATTATGGATCACGTTTGAAGTCCGGTCAAAAACTAGCTGGAGACAAACATGAAAACCTGGCGACCATAGGCCCGTAGTCTCGGCCTGATTGCTGTAATCCGCATTTTTCAATCGATTTTCCCGATTATGCTGGCACGTTGTTACGATAGAGAGACACACCATTGTCCTTGAAATACCAAATGACCACTTCCCGTGATGCTGTAGAACCGCCAGACCCTCCTCCGCAGACGTTGATTCTCCTCGATCGCGTTCGACAGGGGGATACTGCGGCTGTGAACGGACTTCTCGAGAGACACAGAGCTGCGATCCGAAGAATGATCGATCAGCGTCTTGATCGTGTTGTCCGAAAACGCGTGGATGCGAGTGACATTGTTCAAGATGTTCTTGTTGAGGCAAATCGAAGATTGGGTGATTATCTGATTAATCCAACAATGCCATTTCAGTTATGGCTTCGGCATATGGCTCGTGATCGAGTCATTGATGCTCATCGACGGCATAGAGTGGCGGGTACCCGTAGCCTTGATAAGGAAGTGTCACTGGATTCACCGGTGGATGCAGATCACTCACAAACAAATCTCGCTCAGAAGATCGCGGATACAGAACTTACTCCAGCTGCAGTTGCGACATGGCATGAGCTTGAGCGTCGTTTTGCTGAGGCCGTAGAAAAGCTTGAAGAAACAGATCGACAGATTGTTCTGCTGCGGCATTTTGAACACCTATCAACTGCAGATGTGGCAGAGGTTCTTGGGCTTACGAAGCCAGCGGCAGGTATGAGATATATGAGAGCAATGCGACGCCTCAGAGTTTTACTCGATGATGCAAACTGACTTTGGATACACAATGTCGTCAATCATGTAGGGCATGCCTACTATCCCTTGGTAACGAGAAATTAATAATCCTTCATATTTGTAAAGTGCCGTGCCAATAACAAATAACAATAATCCCATTGAAGAAGAGCTATCCTCAGATGCAGAAGAGCGATTGGCAGTCCTGCTGGAGGACTTAACAACAGGGCCAGTCGATCAGGCGCACAAACGGCTTGAAAAGCTCTGTCTTCAAAATGCTGATTTAGCAGGACAACTCCGAGAATTATTTGCAACGGTATCTGTCACCGATGCTGTGGCAATGGAATCTACGATCATCATGCGCAGCGATGATGGGAGAAGTGGTGCAGACGAGAAAGACATTAGGCCATTTATAGGAGATGGGTTTGTACCAGGCGTCTCTTCGCTACCAGCTCAATTTGGAGAGTATGAGCTTCTTGAAGAGATAGGCCGTGGAGGTATGGGTATTGTCTATCGCGCCGTACAAAAAAGTCTCCAAAGAGTTGTTGCAGTGAAAATGCTCTTGCGCCGTGACCTTGCAAGCCCAGCAGACCTCACGAGATTCCGCAGTGAGGCTGAAGCAGCCGCCCAACTCGATCATCCTGGAATTGTCTCCATCTTTGAAGTTGGAGAACATAAAGGGCACCCTTTTTACTCGATGCGATATATCGAAGGAACGACGCTGGCAAAACGATTACAAGCTGGCCCAATTCCGCCAAGAGAGGGTGCACAGATATTGCTCCGTGTGGCTGAAGCTGTTCAGGCTGCACATTCCAGGGGAGTTCTTCACCGCGATCTGAAACCATCGAATATTCTGATCGATTTGGCGGGTAAGCCACATGTGTCTGATTTCGGTCTAGCCAAACGGCTTGAAGGAAATCAGACAATGACGCACACGGGAGCAATTCTTGGTACACCGTGCTATATGTCGCCGGAGCAGGCCGCTGGGAGTCGTGGAGATGTCGGACCGGTGAGTGACGTATGGAGTCTTGGCGCAATCCTCTATCAAGTGCTTGTTGATAGACCACCGTTTCAGGCATCAAGCCCAATGGATACATTGCTAGCCGTCTTGGAAGTTGATCCACCACTCCCTCGCTCAATTAACCGCGAGGTCAATCGAGACCTGGAAATGATTGCCCTCAAGACTCTTCAGAAGCCACAGGATCTACGGTATGCATCAGCAGCTCACCTCGCGAATGATCTTCGGGCTTTCCTAGCAAGTGAGCCGATTGCAGCCCGTCAAGGAGGAGTTCTCGACGTTGTTTCCCGGCTTCTCCGAGAAACACATCATGCAGTTGTCTTAGAGAATTGGGGCCTTCTCTGGATGTGGCATTCGGTTGTGGTGCTCATTTTGTCAGTGATTACAGATGTACTTGCATGGCAGGGGGTCGAAAGTCGTTGGCCGTATGTCATTCTGTGGACAGGTGGTCTCGCCCTGTGGGCACCCATCTTTTGGGTGCTGCGGTATAGAGCAGGCCCAGTAACGGCGGTCGAACGACAAGTTGCTCACATTTGGGGTGGTACGATGATTGCCAGCATGCTTCTGTTCTCAGTAGAAGAATTGCTTGGGTTACCGGTGCTCAAACTCTCACCGGTTCTTGCGCTCCTCGCCGGCCTCATGTTTTTTGCGAAGGCAGGAATTCTTTCCGGTATCTTTTATATTCAGTCGATTGTTTTGTTCGTGACAGGCTTAGTTATGTGCGGTCTTCCGCAGTTTCAGCATATCCTCTTTGGACTGGTTAGTGGCGGCTGCTTCTTTATACCAGGGTTGAAATACTATCGACAATTGACAGAGTCTGATCGATAGCTTCCTGAAAATTTTGTATCAACGCTTAAGACAGGTGTAGACAGCAAGCTTTATAAGGTCATATGCACCTCGAAGCATTTCGATACCATTTGCTTTGCTTTTCCCAATTTTTCTGTTTGTAAATGTTATTGGAATCTCTGTTATGCGCGCCCCCGATCGGTGTGCCCGCCACAAAAAGTCTTCAAAAAAAGCATAGCCGGAGGAAAGATTAGTAAGATCAATCTTTGCGATGCACTGCATGCGAATCGCACGAAAACCACTTGACCCATCACGAACAGGAACACGTAGGGCAACGCGTGTGAACCTGCAGACGAGCCAACTTATGACGCGTCGTTTCACTGACCAACCGACGGTATTTCCACCAGGTATCTTCCGAGATCCGATAGCGATATCAAATGGTTCTTCGTTTGGTGGCGTAAGCGCTTCGAGAAGACGCGGAAGATCAGCAGGATCATGGCTTAAGTCCCCGTCAAGATGGATTGCAAACTCAGCACCCATTTTGCGAGCGAATTGGAGACCCTCCAGTGTTGCTGTGCCAAGGCCTCGACGATCTATGCGGAGAAGAAGGTGAATGTATTCCTTTTCTTTTGACTGCTTCGTAACAATTTTCGCCGTGCCGTCAGGTGAGTTGTCGTCAATGACAAGTATCTGAGCATGTGGAACAATGGCATGAACTGCCTCCAATAAGGGGCCGATTGAAGCGGCTTCATTGAACGTCGCTATTTGCACGACGGTTGTACCCGGAGGCCATTGGGGGGGTGTGGGACGCGTGGCCTGCATGACGTGTTGTTGAGGTAGGTTGGTGATCCCCCAAAGTCTAATATAAAAAAAAGGGAGCCGGCAAATGCCGGCTCCCTTCCTGAATAAACAATAGTTTTCAGAAACTAAGGTCGATCATCACCAATCGTGTCACCACTATTGGCAGTTGACAAAGCCCGCAAAGTAGCGGTGCTAATGGTGTTGGACAAGAATCCACTTGAACCATCAGCAAGACAGTACCCATTTACACCACCAGCGTGTGGTGAACTTGGGAAAGCCTGTGAAACAGTTCCTGGAATTGGTGAAACTGATGCTCCAGTTGCAAGACCATGCGTCGATGCATTCGAGTGACCTTCCCAGTAGTTTTCATTGAAGTTTTCTTCAACGATCATGAGAGTGTTACTCGTGCCATCACGATAGGAAGCGAATCCCTTGTCTTGGAAAAGGCCAAGACCACCATTATCGTCAAGAGTCTTTGCATTGAAAGCACCAGAAGCGGACGCACTTGCATCCTTTTCATCACTGGTTCCAACGTTGGCCTTGTAAACACTCTGGCCAGCTGTGGTACCAACGAATGATGGGCAGATCAGCCAATCAACTTCTACAGTTGCATTGGTACCTGTTGGAACAGCGTAGTTGCCAGCTCCATTGATCGCAGTGTAAAGATTGTTTTCTTCACCATAAGGAAGAATTTTTACAATGTGACTCCAACCAACAGTAGCAGCTGTTGGGTTCGTACTGTTAGCAGCACCATTTCCATCGACACCCATTGCACTAGGCAAGAAGTTGTCACCACGACTGGCATGCTTGTCAGCGTAGTTGTGTGCAGCCAAACCTTGTTGCTTCAATTTATTTCCACATGAACTGCGACGAGCAGCTTCACGAGCCTGTTGCACTGCTGGCAACAGAAGACCAACCAGAACACCGATGATGGCAATAACCACCAGGAGTTCAATGAGGGTAAACCCTCGACGTGACGTAACACTCATAAAGATTCCTCCACCCTAACGGGTAAATGAGAGAAAAAATAAAATCCCAAAAGGTCGGAAGAACAAGC
>JADHSL010000002.1 GCA_016776925.1 Pirellulales bacterium
CACTGCTTCACGCGACTCCAGAGGAAGCATCGGACCTTGACTACGTGCGTCAACATTCCGGATTTGCTCGCATCATCACGGTCTCTCCCGATGATCTTGAACGAGTGGCGGCGACATAACGTGGAACGACACAAAATCAATGTTCGGCTTGATGAAAGCGTTGCAACAACACAACCCGCGGCTCGTTCGTACACAGTACATGTCGGCGATACGATACTTCAAGATATCGGGGGCTTGCTTAAGACTGACTGCGTGCAAAGAGCAGTCATTGTTTCTGATCAATCCGTGAATGCGACGCACGCAAAGACGGTTGCGGAAGCTCTACAAGACGCAGCGATTACGATTGACCAACTCACGATCCCGTCAGGTGAAGCATCCAAGTCTCTCGCTGAAGCTGAGCGATTATGGAATGAATTCGCTCGTCTCAAGATTGATCGCAAGACGGCGATACTTGCAGTCGGCGGTGGTGTCATCGGTGACCTTACCGGGTTTGTCGCTGCAACTTTTTCGCGAGGCTTAGATTTCTGGCAAGTACCAACGACATTAGTAGCCCAGGTTGACAGCGCTATCGGCGGAAAAACCGGGGTAAATCTTCCAGCGGGCAAGAATCTCGTTGGGGCTTTTTGGCAACCGCGAGGAGTCGTGGCCGACATAAGTACGCTTACAACTCTTCCTGATCGTGAATATGTCAGCGGGCTCGCTGAAGTCGTAAAATATGGAATGATTTTAGATACCGACTTCTTCCATTGGCTAGAAGACAATGCCCTGCGGGTTAGAGATCGAGAAAAACGATCTGTAGCCCATATCGTCCGTCGCTCTGCAGAACTCAAGACCCTTGTTGTCGAGAGGGATGAACGAGAAATCACTGGACTGCGAGCCTGTTTAAACTACGGTCATACATTCGCCCATGCATTCGAAACAGCGACTGGCTACGGCACACTTCTCCATGGCGAGGCCGTTTCTCTTGGAATGATGGCAGCAGCAAGCCTCGCCTGCTCACTGAACCGTATTGATCAACTCGTTGTTGATCGACAACAAAAACTTCTTGAAACTCTTGGGCTACCTGTTTCAACAACGACACTAAACGGCATAGAAGATAACGATCTTTTGGGGATTATGTCCCAGGACAAAAAAAACATTGGTGGCAAACTGCGATTCATTCTCCCAAGTGCAATCGGTGAAGTCGAAACTGTTGACAATGTTTGCCATGAATTTGTTATCTCAGCAATCAACAAGCTTTGCCGGGACGCCTAGCCTGTTGTGAGAAACAAAAAGTGAGTAATCCAGCCACGCTGGAGCCAAAAAGTGCGTGCATAAGACGCATCGTTACGCATTGCATGCCATTGGCATCACTCTTTGCAAAGCGATTTCTACCAACTCGCTTCCAGCCCCATCCCGCCTTGATCACCGACTGGGACTGGTACAACTCGCACCTGGAAGCCTGCGAAATGATGCTCTGTCCGGCTGACTGCTAATGAACTTGCCCAGGCAAGGTACCAACCCAGGAATGCCTGGGAAGAGTAGTGCGCATCATCATTGATTCGTGAGAAACCAACAAATGTAGAACAGACGTAAAGCGTTCCTTTGGCGAGTGGATTCTCGACCATATCAGCCGCTGCAAGAAATGGAATTGCCCCCATAAATGAGTGGCCGCTTACCCCATTATTATCTTGAAAAAACTTCCAGTCACTTCCAGAAGGTGATTCGGTATTCATAGAGCCATTATTGCTTGGACGAGAAGCGCCTGTCGCTAACTGGAGAACGTAGACGGGTGGCCCTCCAACCAAAAATATACGGAGGCTTCGTGAGCCCCACCCTCCCAAGGCGTCTCCGACCGGCATTCCTTCAAGTGCAACCCCAGCTGCTGCGGCTATGCCAGCAGCTGGCAATAAGTAAATCCCGTCCCCGATGTCTTTCGTTGCCGAGAAAAAATCTCCTGTTTGCGATCCTGTTATTCCTGTCTGCCAAGCATTTTGCATAGTTGTATCAAAGCCGGTATTTGCCATCAGTGCTCCCGCGCCAAAAGCAGCAGTGACACACGTAAGATTTTCACAGGAATAAAAATTCTGATAGTCCTGAAAGATCTTATGTCCCGTCCGAGAAAGCCGCGGAAATCTGCTCCCTGCCCATGGCAATTTTTGGATATTTGGGGAAGAAATAATTTCCGGTGGCGTTGGCAACGAGTAAACGGGATCACTTTCAAGTTCCATTCTTTGAGCAAGATCAACGGTTGCATCAACTGACGGATGTCCCAGCAAGTTAGTCTCCCAACCTCCAGTAAGGACGACACGTTCAGACATAAGACTGGCATCATTCGATGCTAAGGGTTGTGTCTCCACCACCGCATCAACCCAAGCGCCATTAACAGCAGGGAGCACTTGAACAACCACCCGCTGACGTTGCTGGGGCAAGTGCGGCCAAGAAGCACTCGATCCACCTGTCTGATTACCCTGCTTTGTTAATGACTGTGGCAGCTGCACCCACGCTGACTCAATCCTGCCGGCCCGAGGGGGCAATGAATTAAAGTCTGGCGGAATAGTCTTGATAACAGGCCAGTCAGCTGCAACTGTCTTGATTGTTTTCTCCCATATCGGATGACCATCTTTGGCAGTTAAAAACATTCCATCTGAAGCGGCAGGCAATGAATTGCGAACAGGTGCTCCCAGAGAAGAATCAGGAAATGCCGATTTTTTTTCATCCGCAGATGATTCAATAGGCAACTGGACCCCAAGCAGGACAGAAAGATAGAAAAGACACCATCGCCAAGAAGGCAATGGGCCAAAACGCAAACAGGGAGGACGAAGGAGTTTGATCATTTGTTGATGCGGACTTTCGCAATGACTCATGTACCAATCAAGACAGATTTCCCTCGTACCCCGCTTTTCGTGCCCCTCAGGAGCCTCCCCTTCCTGCCCCGCTTTCCTCAGACGACTCCTTTTGTTGCCAAATGCTATTCTGCTGACTGAGAGAAATTGTTCCTACGAGGAGGTCCGGTATCTATGCCAAGGAAGGTAAATGAACAAATGCCTCCCTCTCATCCCGTTGGCGGACAGGAACTAACCGATTCAAAAATCCAACAGACACTTCTTCGCTGGTGGGGCTTCGACACGTTTCGGCCGCTGCAAGCCGAAGCAATCTCTGCTGCCATTCATGGCCGGGACTCTGTTGTTGTACTCCCAACAGGTGGTGGCAAAAGCCTCTGCTATCAACTACCTCCTTTGCTCAGCCAAACAACCGATATTGTTGTCTCACCACTGGTATCACTTATGAAGGATCAAGTGGACTCACTTGAATCGATTGGCTACCCAGCAGCAGCGATTCACAGTGGACTCTCTCAGAACGACCGAAGCAGAACGTACCAGAAGCTTCGCAGCGGGAATCTCCGTTTACTTTTCATAGCACCCGAAAGGCTTTTCAATTCGAATCTTGTTGAAACACTTTCGCATTTATCAATTCAGCGTTTTGCGATAGATGAAGCCCATTGCATCAGCCAGTGGGGCCATGATTTCCGTCCCGAGTACCGTCAACTTTCGGCGTTGAGAGATCGCTTCCCTCAGACGAGTTTCCATGCCTACACCGCCACTGCAACACCTCAAGTTAGAAAAGATATTGCCGAACAACTGCATCTTAAAAATCCAGAAATTCTTGTTGGCACGTTCGACCGACCAAACCTCACCTACCGTGTCATCCAGCGTACTGATAGAACAGCACAGATACTCGAAATCCTTGGGCGTCATCCCAAAGAAGCTTCGATTGTGTACTGCATTTCACGGCGCGAGACAGAAAGGCTCGCGAAACAACTTACAGCAGCCGGGCTTCTTGCGCATCCATACCATGCTGGGCTTGATGCCAAGAAACGACACAAAACACAAGAAGCTTTTGCAAAGGAAACCCTTGATGTTGTTGTCGCTACTGTTGCCTTTGGCATGGGCATAGATCGATCAAATGTGAGACTCGTTCTACACACTGGACTTCCAAAGAGCCTTGAAGCCTACCAGCAAGAAACAGGACGAGCCGGACGTGACGGGCTTGCTGCCGAATGCGTTCTGCTTTATTCGCCGGCCGATGTCTTCAGCTGGGAGGCATTGATTCGACGGGGGGCGGAATCTTCTGAACTGACTGAGGATGAATCACAGAAACTCATCGACTCGCAGATATTACATCTCCAACGCATGCGGCAGTATGCCCAAGCAGCACGCTGCCGGCATACTTTTTTATCAGAGCATTTTGGACAATCATACAAACTCTCTAATTGTAAAAACTGTGACATTTGCCTAGGGGAGACAACTAACCTTGCTGACAGCACTACGGTTGCTCAGAAAATCATCTCGTGTGTCGCACGGATTGAAGAACGGTTTGGTGTCCGTCACCTTTGCGAAGTGCTTCGTGGCGCACAAACAGAAGCGGTACAACGAAACGGACACCACCACCTGTCAACATATGGACTACTAAAAAGCTTCGATCAGCGAATGTGTGAAAATCTCGTCCATCAACTCCTTGACCAGGAATATCTTTCGAGAAGCCAAAGCGACCGACCGGTTGTCATGCTAAACCAAAAATCTTGGGAAATTCTCCGGAGCCAACGAACCGTCACACTTCTTGAGCCACGATTAAAGAAAGCAGTACGATCCCGAAAAGAGTCTGATGACTGGAATGGAGTTGACCGGCAACTCTTTGATCACCTTAGACAATGGCGCAGAAAAATAGCCGATGGACGAGGAAAGCCTGCCTGGACAATTCTCGATGATCGTGCATTGCGTTCAATCGCGCGTGAAAAGCCAGACACACTGGCAACGCTCTTGCAATGCAAAGGGATTGGCGAAAAGCGATTAGCTGATCATGGAACAGCTATTCTTAAACTTGTAAAACAATGCGACTACGAATCAGCATAAATGGGTATCGATCCCATCTAGTGCGGTGAAAGATGCACTGTACGATCACAGATCAGCGCAACCGGATCGTTTCCTGCCGAGGTCACGACAAGCGTCAACACTCCTTTACAGACGTCCTTCAGGATGCCTGCAAGCGCATGCTGCTGCTGAGTGTTCATACCGTCCGCTGGTTCGTCAATGAGAAGAATCCGAGGATCCATAGCCAGACCGCGAGCAATTCCCAAACAACGTTGCTCGTAACGTGTCAGATCTGAAGCAAACGAGAATGATTGATCGATCAGTCCCACTGACCGAATGAGTTCTTCGGTCCGCTCAATACAGTTCGCTTTATTAACATGTGGCCACCATGCTGAAGATTTTCGATAAATACCTTGCTCTACCGTAACAAGTATATTTTCAAACACTGTCATCGCAGGAAAGTTTCTGGGAGATCGAAAGGTGCGGGCCACTCCAGCTCGAGCAGCAACCTCTGGCGAACGTCTCCCTCGCTGCCAGATTGCCAGCGACATTCCAACTCCAAGAAATAAACCACAAATAAAAGCAGACCAACCACGAAAACGAATTCGACGTTTCCCGGCTGCCAACCGGTCAAGAGTCGTTTCATCCAATAGTAGCTCGCGTTGCGGTTCATTCGCATCGCCCACTAAATCAGTTATGTCGGGAACAACACCCGGACCAGTTCGCCGAGCAGTCACTGCTGCTTGCATTTGATTTCGTAACTCTCGGGCTTCGGAAAGATCGCGACGTACCGCAAGAACTTCACGTCCATCTGCTGTGACAATGCGCCAATTACCGGCCAGTCGGTCAATAGCCAACTCCGCGCGAAAATAACTACGAAGTCGTCTCCCGAAGTTTGCGGGCGTAAATGGCTCGTCGACTACAAGACCCCGCTTTACAACAGCCAGCCACAATCGATCGATATCTACCGCTGCTGCCGCACATAACAAACCAACAAGAATTCCTGTAAACAGAACACCCCAGAATGTTTTCGCAGAGAACCCCTGCTTCAATCGACGTCCATCCAATCGGACTGAACCGGAAGATGCTGACCGTAGCCCACAGATAGCATCGAGAAGAGCAGCTTTCGACCCTCTTCCCGAATCTATAATGGCAACGCTACTACCTGCTGACACATCGAGCTCTAGTTCATCGATGAGTGGAATCCCACCTGATTGAACCGTAAGTCGATCAATACTCAGAAGCGGAATATCTGGTGAGAGCACCGCACCCTCGCTCACTTTTGTATTTTCTCGATGAGTCATTGCTTTGACTCCTGGAATTCAGCAGCAAAACGTCGTGATGGAATAAGTCCTATGGGACGAAATCGCATCACAACGATTAACGCTATGCCTACAAGGGCTAATCGCCAACTTCCAAGCGTAAAGAGGCTGACATCAAATACCTGCCCCTGAATGCGTTGCATCCAGGAATCGACCGACGGAATCACAACGATGTCAAAACCAAACAAGATTGTGACTCCGACAAGTGTTCCTGGGATACTACCAAGGCCACCTATTATGACGGCGCAAAGAATCGCAACTGAGCGATTAAAGCCAAAAGCATTTGGATCTCCGGTAGTACCGATACTTGCAACAGACAGGCAGCCGGCAAGTCCGGCTATCGCTGCAGCTATTGTGAAAGCCGAAAGCCGAACTTTCGTTGCAGAAATACCTATTGTCGCTGCAGCAAGTGGCTCCTCGCGAACAGCAATCCAGGCCCTACCAAGTGCCGATTTTTCAAGAACCCGTACAAGCAGCACCACAACAAAGAGCGCAATGAGCGATAAGTAGTAGAACCAACGTGAATCAACAACGAACTCTCTGCCGAGATCTATCCCCGTAACAAATATTCCAGATCCTGGTGGCGGAATCGGACCAAGCCCCTGTGTACCACCTGTTACGTTTTCAAGATTCAGAAATAAAACACGAACGACTTCACCAAAACCAAGAGTAACAATAGCAAGGTACTCACCTCGAAGACGCAACGTTGGTGAGCCGAGTAACGTTCCTATTGCGGCAGTCAGACCAACACTGACAAAAACTGCCGGGAGAAAGCCTATCTCCAAGGGATTCATTGGAACGGTGAGGATTGCAAGAAAGAGACCGCCTAAGCCAAAAAATGATGCAATTCCCAGGTGGAGAAATCCCGTGAAGCCAACCATGACGTTGAGACCAAGAGCCGCTATGCAGATTATTAAGACTGATGTCATCTGTCCGCCCAGCCCCCCGGCCAATGCCGGGTAGAACCATGGCGCAAGGGCTAGCATTGTGAAAACTGGTATCTCCCAGTTTTTCTTGGACCACTTCACGAAATGAGATAAGGAGGGCCATTGAATTTTCATCGCTGTCCTCCTCGTGTTTTTGATTTCCCAAAGATCCCTTGCGGGCGAAACGCAAGAAAAATAATGAGCACAAGAAAGACCGACGCGATAGCCCAACGAGGGCCAAGAAAGGCCACCGAAATGGCACGAATTAATCCGACTATAAGTCCACCAACTATTGCACCAGGCACGCTCCCAATACCACCAAGCACTGCTGCAGTAAGAGCATACAAACCCATCTGATGCCCCATCTGATAGTTAATCGTCGTTGCATGAACCCCTGCGGCTACACTCGCAACACCACCGAGAAAGCCACTTAGAAAAAATGTTGCGATAACAAGTTTCCCTGCTTCCCCTGAACGAGCTGTCACACGGGTGATTGCAGCAATGGAACGCAACGATCTTCCAAAACGAGTTTGACGAAGAAGAACGTAAAGGCAAAGAACGGCTGGCACGACGATGACAAGCACCAGAAGATCAGCCATCGCAATGGAAAATCCACCAACTGAACGTGTGGTTTCCAGGAAAATCTCAGGAAATGCACGATCAGTCGGACCGATCCAAATAAGACCCACATTCATGAGTACAAACGAAACACCGATTGTTGAAACGAGGGGAGATAGAGGAGGAGCATTTCGCAGCGGACGATAGACAAACTGATCAATACAAATATTCAGACAGCCACAAAACAGTCCACTACACGCAGCAGCTAAAACTACTACTAGACAACCAGTCAGCGGGTCGACCGGAACTGGCACAAGGAATGACAAGATCGCAAGTGACAGGCAGCCACCAAGCATGACTACATCCCCATGGGCGAAGTGGATGAGCCCAACGGTTCCGTACACCAACGTATATCCAACAGCAATCAGCCCCAGAAATCCACCACTTGTGATTCCGATACCACATTGCTGAAGAAAGGATGCTACGTCCACGTATGTATCCCGACAAAGTAACCCGTTAGAAAATTCTTTGTCCTTAGTCTTATCTGCTGCCGTTCTTTTTGCCTATGCCAGCAGTTGACATGACTTCCTCATGCACAAACTCACCACCCCGAACAACACTCACAGACACCTCCTGAAGTGTCGTATCCCCATTTGCATCAATACCCCATTGGCCAAGCACACCATCGTCTACCTGGCTTGCAAAAGCCGATTCTACAATAGCTCGACGATCTTTCACCCCAACATCAGCAATAGCTCGAATCACGAGCCTCGCCGCCTCATAACCATGAATGGCTGCGTTGCTTGGGCATGTCCCATATTTTTGCCGATAGCGAAGAAACAACAATTTTTCGTTGCAATCTGCCTGCTCTGGTGACAACCCTGCAGATGTGGCAAAACACCGACCCTCAAGAGAAGCCGCGCCTGCTGCTTCAAGGAATGCTTTGGTGCGACATCCATCCGAAACCAACAGGATTGCCTCGCTCTCAGCTGACACAAGATCACGTGCGAGTTGTCCACCTTTGGTTCGTGCACTACCACCAAAGTAGATAAGGTCTGGATCAGCACTCATAACGGACCCTACAAACGATTTAAACTCCGCTGCCTGTGGATCAATCGAGACGTGCTCAAGAACTGCCATGCCTTGCTCACGACACCGATCAGCGAACAAAGAGGCCACACCTCGCCCGTAAACACCAGCATCATCAATGACGAAAACTCGACGCACTCCACGCTCGAATGCCCAATCTGCAGCAAGTGGACCTTGAAGGTCATCGGCCGGGACAACTCGGATATAATTTAATTTGCCAGACGGCCGATAAACGTTTGGCTCTCCAGGAAGACCAAGTCCTGGCTTGGTCAATCCAACGGCAGTATTCGCTGGAGATACCATCAGCAAATCCGCATAGTTGAGAATCGGCATTGATACTCGGGCTGCTCCAGAGTTCAAGGTACCTATATACGCCATTACGTTGGGATCCTGCACAGCCATCCGAGCATTGGCTGCCTCGCCCTCACTCGTCCACCGGCCAGACGCTGCTGCACTGTTATCAAGATCACGATATTCCAGAGTAAACCGCCCTGCTTTTTCCTTCACCTCATCAATTGCAAGCCGAATGCCTCGAACAACCTCATCACTTACCTGTCTGGAGACACCTGTACGCGGCAGGCTCGAAACGAGACACACCCGATTGGATTCTATTTTTTGACAACCGCAAGCATTCAGTCCAATCGTTAGGCAAACTACGACACTCCATGCCAGCCTAAACGGTGGTGGATTCTGCGGACAAAACCAATTACTTCTCATGATTTCGCCTCTTCGTGCAGTCACCAAAAAACTCTCAGACCTTTTTCACAAACTTCCACGAACGATGTATACGGGCATTTCGGAAATCTTCAGGCACTGTCTTCCGGCTAATCTCATATATATCGTAAATACTAGAGAGGAGCTCTTCATTAAATTTAAACCGTCGGTAATTTGTCGAAAAATAGACAATACCACCTGTACTAAGATTATCGGCAACTGCTTGAAGCAAAGTGGCGTAGTCCCGCTGGATATCCCAGTCCTGTTGCTGTTTCGTCGAACGTGAAAACGTTGGTGGATCAACCACCACAAGATCAAATGGACGCTCACCTCGGCGGCCACGGTGCTTGAGGAATTCACGAGCGTCATCCCGAAGAAGGACATGCTGCCGCCTATCTAAAAACCCATTTGCCGTGAGGTTCCTCCTCGCCCATTCGAGATAGGTATTTGACAGGTCGACAGTTGTCGTTCCTTCTGCTCCACCGGCTGCAGCTGCTACAGAAAAACTACCTGTATAACCAAATAAATTCAGGAAAGAACGACCCGCCGCATCACCACGAACCATCGCACGAGTTTGGCGATGATCGAGGAAAAGTCCCGTATCAAGATAGTCGGAAAGGTTGACATCAAACTTCAGGTCATGTTCGTTTACTGAAAAAGTAACAGAACGGTCATCCACTTTTTCATACTGACCCCCAGTTCGCTGTCGGCGACGCACCTTTAAAAATACACAGTCCGGCGCCAGGCCAAGTTGATCAGCAGCTGCCTCAATGAGTCGATCGAGCCAAACGTCATGCTCAATAGCTGTTCGCTCATGAGGGCGTTCGTATTCGGCTGCATGAAGCCAATCACCGTACCTGTCAATAACAAGAGGAATCTCTGGGATATCTCGATCGTAGAGACGATATGCCTCGATCCCTTGCTTTCTTGCCCATCGCCCGAGATGACGAGATCGCTTTGCAAGCCGTCGCCGAAAATCTCCAATCTGGTCACTTACGCTTCGTGATACTTGCTTCGTTGAACTGCAACGCTCGGCGTCCGATTCTGCTGGTAATTGATTCCCAACAGACGTGCCTGAAACTTTCGCCCGGTGAACAGCCAGCTCTATTAACCGACACTCTATTGGACCATTGGAAAGGACTACCCGGCGATGGGGCTTCAGCCCAATTGATTTCGCCAGCTCAACTGGTGCGAGTACCCCCGCTCGCCAACCCGGACAAGAATTTTTCAACCAGTCACCGATCCTACGAAATACCGCACCCGCTCTCGGCAGCGCGAGTCGCTCGCCATACGGTGGATTGGTAAGGACCAAGCCTGGGTCACCCTCTGGACTCACTGCTTCAAAATGATTGCATGAAAAGCTTATGGAACCGGCCACACCGGCCAATGCAGCCGATTGTTTTGCAATCTGAATCGCAGCAGGATCAAGATCGCTTGCATGAAACGTGCCTGAAGGTGCCCTGGCCTTATTTTCAAGATCGAGAAGAATTGTTTCGGCAAGGTTTCGATCGAAATCATGAAAACGAAAAAAACCCTGTTTCCGCGTTCTTGCACGCAACAGGCCTGGCGCAAGACCAGATGCTTGGGTTGCCGCCTCAATGATGAATGTTCCTGAACCACACAGTGGGTCTAACAAAGGTTCGCCCGGTTGCCATCCTGAAATCCCAAGAATACCGGCAGCCAGAACCTCTGATAGAGGCGCCTCGACTTTCCCCTTTCTCCAACCACGCTGGTGCAAAGACTGACCAGCTGCATCACGAAACAGCGTTGCTGTTTCCCCGGAAAGATGAAGTGACAAGCGAAGGCTTGCCCCATGTAACTGCACATTTGGCCGGCGACCATGTACCGCTCGCACGCCATCTACTACCGCATCTTTAACAACTTGGGAAGCGTAGAGTGAATGATCTATAAATGAATCATGAACTCTCGCATCGACCCTCAGTGTTTGAGTCGGACGGAGATGCTTTGCCCAATCCAAACTTGAAATTGATCGATATAGTGACTCCGGCGAACTCACGGCAAACCGACCAAGCGGCTCGAGGATTCGGATCGCTACCCGCGACTCCAGCACCGCCCTATAGAGCGTCTCTGTTGTTCCAGTAAATTCGATTGTTCGACGCCCGATTCTCAAATTCGTAGCACCAAGTCCTGACAACTCTCTCGCCAGCAACCACTCAAGACCATCGAGTGTTCTTGCTGTTAGCCTTGGCGGCATATCCGGATCACCGGGAAGCAGTGGCCGTGGCGCTGGGGGCACTTCAGGAAAAAGAGATTCCATTACGTCTGCCAGAACTCTCGTTAACGGTCATCGATCAATCGATGCTGTCCCTGCCATAAACCTATCCTGCATTGCCTGCACTCTCATTGGCTCACTTCTCAAGGCTTCCATCGCCCTCACACATGCTTCAGCAGCCGGCAGTGTAGTTATACAAGGGACCCCGTAGAGAACACTTGCCGCCCGGATTCTCCCCTCATCAGTACGAGCACCCTTACCTCGAGGCGTATTGAATATCAGTTGAACGCGACCATCAATCAGATGATCTATAAGGTTTGGGTGCCCCTCCTGTAATTTCTTGACTGTTTCAACCTCAATTCCTGCTTGCGATAGTGCCTCAGCGGTGCCGGAAGTAGCAATCAACTCAAAGCCTAACTTCACAAGTCGTCGAGCCAGGTCCACCATAGATTTTTTTGCCGACGGACTTGCAACACTCAAAAATATCTTGCCTGTTTCCGGCAAGACTGTCCCTGCCGCAAGCTGGCCCTTCGCAAAGGCAAGGCTGAAGTTGTCGCTCACCCCCATGACCTCACCAGTACTCCTCATCTCCGGCCCAAGTGCGATGTCAACGCCGGCAAACTTGACAAACGGAAACACACTTTCCTTCACGCTAACATGAGAAGGAATAGGATCTGTGATGACCCCTTGTTCAGGAAGCGTTTCCCCGACCATGACTTTCACAGCAATCTTTGCAACAGGCACGCCTGTTGCCTTTGAAACAAACGGGACTGTTCGACTCGCACGTGGATTCACTTCAATGACGTATAGGGCATCCTCACTCCCCTCACGCTTTACCGCGAACTGAACGTTCATAAGGCCAACGACCCCAAGACTCTTTGCTAAGTTTACGGCAGCCTGCTTGATTTCTGAAACGGTCTGCTTACTCAGATTGTGCGGGGGTATACAACACGCTGAGTCACCCGAGTGCACACCAGCTTCCTCTATGTGCTCCATAACTCCGGCAACTACCACATCCGTGCCATCACAGATGCAATCGACATCGACTTCTGTCGCGTCCTCCAGAAAACGGTCTATCAACACTGGCTGGCCTTGGGCAACTATAAAAGCTTCCGCCACGAATCTTTCAAACTGTGATTGGTCATAACAAATCTCCATTGCACGGCCACCGAGCACAAAGCTCGGGCGAACCAAAGAAGGAAAACCGATCCTGGAAACCTCCTTACGCGCCTGCTCAAGAGTACGAGCTATTCCACTTGCAGGCTGCTTGAGATTCAATCGATCCAGAAGTTCACGGAACTTCTCACGATCTTCTGCTTCTTCGATCGTATCGACACTTGTCCCAATGATCGGTAGCCCTGCAGCTGCAAGCGCCCTCGCTAGATTAAGCGGGGTCTGTCCACCAAGCTGAACAATCACTCCATCCGGATTAATTCGATCAGCAATATTAAGGACATCTTCACTTGTCAAAGGCTCAAAAAACAACAGATCACTCGTGTCATAATCGGTGCTGACTGTCTCAGGGTTTGAGTTAACCATCACGCTCTCAATCCCTAGTTCTCGAAGTGCAAAACTTGCATGGCAGCAGCAGTAATCAAACTCAATGCCCTGTCCAATTCTGTTAGGCCCACCTCCGAGTATCATGACTCGCTTTACACCGTCTGCTTTTGGCGGCGTCTCATCTTCATCCTCCCACGTTGAATAGTAGTAGGGGGTTTCAGCTTCAAACTCTGCAGCACATGTATCGACTGCCTTAAACGTAGCGACAATTCCTCGAGATTTTCTATTCTCTCGGACGTCGAGCTCCACCTCTCCTAAGAGAGTCGCTAGCTGCCGATCCGAAAATCCAGCCTGCTTGGCTTGGCGAAGCGTTGTGTCATCAACGCTCTGCAGGCTGCCAGCATCTCGGACACGTTGCTCTAGCTCAACAATCTGTAACAACTGATCCAGGAACCATCGATCAATACCAGTCAGGGCATGAAGTTCTTCAATGCTCAAACCAGCTAACATCGCGTACCGCAAAAACCAAACTCTATCTGGATCCGGCCTCGCAACTTTCGCACGAATATCATCAATTGATGGTTGTGTTGGTGTACCCCAAAGGTCTCTTCCGTCGCAACCAAATCCAAACGATCCTACCTCAAGCCCTCGAAGCGCTTTTTGAAATGCTTCCTTAAAAGTCCGGCCAATTGCCATCGTTTCGCCAACACTCTTCATTTGAGTGGACAGCCTACTATCGGCCTCAGGGAATTTCTCAAAAGCAAAACGAGGGACTTTTACCACTACATAGTCAATTGAAGGTTCAAAGCAGGCCTTCGTCTTGCGTGTAATATCGTTCGCCAACTCATGGAGTCGCCACCCTACAGCGAGTTTGGCTGCTATTTTCGCTATCGGAAAACCAGTCGCCTTACTTGCAAGTGCCGACGAACGACTCACTCGTGGATTCATCTCGATGACTATCACGCGACCCGTGTCAGGATGAACCGCAAATTGGATATTTGACCCTCCCGTCTCCACACCAATTGCCCGAATAACTGCAAAACTCGCATCTCGCATGAATTGATACTGACGATCAGTAAGCGTCATCGCCGGGGCAACGGTAATTGAATCACCAGTATGAACACCGCAGGGGTCAAAGTTCTCGATAGAGCAAATGACAACTGCGTTGTCATCAGCATCTCGCATGACCTCCATCTCATATTCCTTCCAGCCAAGAATTGACTCCTCGACGAGGACCTCACTTACTGGCGAAAGATCAAGACCACGCTGCACCTTCTGGTCAAACTCTTCACGGTTGTATGCAATACCTGAACCGGATCCACCCAATGTGAAGCTCGGACGTATGACTGCTGGAAGACCTATCTCAGAAAGTATTTCTCTCGCCTCTTCAAGAGACTTCACAAGCCGCCCGCGACAGGTATCAAGACCGATTTTTTCCATCGTCGACTTGAACTGTTCTCGATCTTCTCCTCGTTGAATCGCTTCCGCCCGGGCGCCAATCATCTCGACGCCATACTTCTTAAGAACGCCATGGTGCTCCAGATCCATGGCCAGGTTCAGTGCAGTCTGACCTCCTAATGTCGGAAGAACAGCATCTGGTTTTTCTTCAGCAATGACCTTTTCCAATACTTGCCACGTAAGTGGTTCGATATACGTTCGATCTGCAGTCTCTGGGTCCGTCATAATGGTCGCTGGATTCGAATTAACCAGCACAACTCGGTACCCATCATCTCTCAGTGCCTTACAGGCTTGTGTGCCTGAATAGTCAAATTCACAGGCTTGCCCAATGACGATAGGTCCAGAGCCGATTAACAAAATAGTGCGAAGGTCATCGCGGCGGGGCATGAGGCAGGGTCTTTATCGAGGTAAAAAAACAAATTTCGACGACTCTAGCATCCCAACCCCCATTCGTTCAATAAATGGCTACAATTCTCGGGAAAGCACACTTCATTTGCATCTAAAGGAGAAAAATCACCATGTCGATCCCAACTCCTGCCCTCGACCAACTTCGCGAAACGCTACCGGATGAACTGAAAGATATTCGGCTTAATTTATCGAGTGTTTTAACGGGAGAACACCTTGAGCCCCCCCAATCTCTTGGCATCGCTCTTGCATGTGGCTTTTTCGTCCGGTCAGATGAATTTGTTTCGGCCGTACAAGCAGACCTCAAGGACGCGTTGGCGGAAGGCAGTGCACCAATCATTAGTGACGCCAGAGCTGCTGGGGGAATAATGGCGATGAATACTGTGTACTACCGCTTTCGACATATGATTGGTAAGGAAAGCTATTCAGCGAGGCCAGCACGTCTTCGTATGAATCGCATGAATCAGCCAACTACATCAAAAGCTGACTTTGAACTCATGAGCCTCGGATGTGCCGCACTCGCCGGATGCGAAATGTGTCTCAATAGCCACGAATCGAGTCTCCTTCAACTCAACGTCAGTGAAGAGGCGTGTCACGACGCTGTTCGGATCGCCGCAGTAGTCAACGCTACGGTCGTTGGAATCATGAACGCATGAACGAATAATCAGCTTAATTCGTGAAGATACTCCAAGGTATAGATACCGCTGTCGTGACCGTCCGAAAAGAAAACTTTGTAGGCGTACTGCCCAACAGGCTCCATAGTATTGACTGCCATCTCAACAACATCCGAGGGCTGAAGTACTTGAAGTGGGTTTTTATCTGCTGGAACTGTTCGCTTTTCTCGACACGTAGCGCACGGACAGGCATCACGAAGGAATTGTGGAGAATACTCCGATTTCGTGCCGTCACTCCAATCAATTTCAATGCCACCATCCTCACGACGACGGATGGCTAAAGGCCGGTATTCACTCAATCGAAGTTCCTTTTCAAGTAACTGGTTAAGACTTTTTTCGGTTGTCAATTACTCTTCGAGCCTTGCCTTCAAATCGAGGCAATGTACCAACAGCAACATTCGTGACGTCTACTCGAAGACCAAGCCGAACGTGCAACTCCTGAGCAATGCGAGCGGGGGCAGAGAGGCGATCCTCTATCTCAATACTCAATACGTCCAGATTCTCCTCACGATTGACAGTGAGTCTGTACTCGAGAACTTCTGGAAAGCCCCGAATAATGTTCTCCACTGCAGATGGAAAAATGTTCACACCTCTGACTACCAACATGTCATCAGTTCGACCGAGGATTCCGCCCTTGAGCCAAACCCTTGGCGACGCACCCGCTGCTACCTCTTGTTCTGTCGGCCACACGGGATGAACAACATCGCCTGTTCGATAACGAATCACTGGACAACCATTCCGACCAAGCGTTGTCAGCACCAACTCGGCTGACTCACCCTCTCTCGCCGGTCGACTTGTCGAGATACCGAGAAATTCTGGATGAAACCACTCCTCTATTACCTCGAGTCCCGAGTGTTCAAGCCACCCAACGCCCCACGGGCCGATCTCCGTTGCACCAGCATGGTCTAATACATCAGCCCCCCACGCTGAGCTAATCTGTTGCCGAACTGCTTCCAGAGAGCCACCAGGTTCACCAGCAACGAGAACGCAACGAATTGTCGACGTGGCCGTTTCGTACCCTTGCTCTCTGGCCACTTCAGCCAAATGCATCGCATACGTTGGAGTAGCTACCAGAACTTTTGACTCTGTTTTTCTAAGGAGTTCCAAACGAGCAATACTCGACAACCCCCCTGAAGGAATCGCCCGTCCACCACTTGCTACTGCACCTTCGAAGGCACTCCAAAAGCCAATGTATGGACCGAAGGAAGCCGCGACAAAGACTGGTTCACCAGGCTGAAGTTCTGCTCGTGAGTAAATTGACTTCCAGCATGTCATCCACCAATTCCAATCATTTTCCGTGTCCCAGACCTGGAGCGGATGGCCACTGGTGCCACTGGTTTGGTGAAACCGAACATAATTTTCGTCACTCCACGTTCTGTTTCGAGCAGAAACCGAGTCCTCTCTCCCAACAAGTTCAGACTTTGTCGTGAACGGAAAGTCGGCGAATTGTTTGAACGATTGAACCGGTGTTGTACATTCAGAAAACTTCTCACGATAGAAGCTATTTGCAGGAAGTACTTCTGCAAACATCACATTCAAACGGTGAAGTTTTGTTGCCTCAAGTTGCTGACGAGAGCAAAAAATATCTTGTGTGAATAATGGAGACATGTCCTCATTATGCCACATAACTTCAATTACTCACCTGCATTTATTACGGTGAAGGAAACACCGGGCCAGTAGTGGGTGACGGAAGTGGCTCAACTGGAGCCTGCGGCAACACGTTCGGTGAGGCAGGAGTTGTGCCTGGCAAAAGTGACGGAGGTGGCACGGCAACGGGAGCCACCGGCACCGGCGGCCCGCTTCCGGCAGACCGTCTTGCTAACTCAGCTCGGCTAACGACTGTCTCTGCAGGAATAGTTCCGGCAGGGACCATTGCAAGGTCAACAACACGCTCATCCCGAATTTCCCAAGGCCAAAGATTCTCAGTCACAAAATCGAGAGGGAAGATCTCGTACCACGGGACCGGGAATGGTTGTTGAACGGTGAGGGTGTCGTACCCGTCCTTAATGAGTCGAATTTTTCTCGTGCCATAATAGACAAAATCTGTAGACACCGGCGTTGTACCAATCTGGTAATCATCAACATAAACCAGCGCACCTGGAGGATTGCTCCTGACCGTCATTCGTCGCTGGACACAGCCAATCGACATCAGAAGAATTATCGTCACGCAGAACATCGTGGCTAATGAAGATGCTCTCCACAGAGAACGACCTGAACACAACCCAAATCGTGCCATAACAGGTAACAAATTTTCCCGGTGTTTGATCATCATAGCCCTAAGGCTAGGGCGATTTATTTCACTAAACCAGACCAGATGGACGTTCCGTACAGGCTAAAACATTGATTTGGAATAAGAAATTTCCCCCCAATCCTGCTACATTCCTTACTTTGACTACGTTGCTACGAAGGTGGCGTAGGGCGTAAACGTTCATCGTGAATGATCTCGCGAGGCAATTCAGTGGGACAGGGCAACACTCTTCAACACCACGTGCGTTCTCATGTAGGCCGCAGACGATCCAACAACCAGGACTCTGCTGTAGTCATACCTGCTGAATCACCAAATAGTTTCCACAAGCACGGATGGCTTTTTATTGTTGCAGACGGGATGGGCGCTCATGCGGGCGGCGAAGAGGCGAGCCGCATTGCGGTCGCACGCATTCCTGAAATCTACAGTGACCTCAAGCCGGAGTATTCACCCCCACTCGCTCTCTCACAGAGCCTTCGTCAGGCCAACAAGGAAATTCATTCAAAGGGTGAGAGTGACCCCAACTACAAGGGAATGGGTACAACCTGTTCAACATTGGTACTACTTCCCCAGGGAGCCATTGTAGGACACGTTGGTGACAGCCGTATCTACAGAGTCCGCGGACATGACATTGAGCAACTTTCACGTGACCACTCACTCGCCTGGGAAGTTGCTGCCGCAAGTGGACAAAATGACCCCACGCAAGGAGCCAATCTTCCGAGTGTTCCAAAGAATATTATCACTCGCTCAATGGGCCCTCACAGCGATCTTGACATTGACCTTGAAGGCCCCTTCCCTGTTGAGCAAAACGACCTTTTTATTCTTTGCAGCGACGGTCTCTCTGGAACACTGAGCGATGAAGAGATTGCACTCTTTGCGTCAGAACTCTCTTTAGAAGAGGCCACAGCTGCTGTCGTCGGGCTTGCTCTTGTGCGAGGCGCGCCTGATAACACCACTGTAATCATTATTAAGGCCGGTCCTGAAGAAGTGACTCAGTATTCACGACGGGAAACTTCCTGGCCACTTGAGGACGATGGCGGGAGCATCGCAAGTCATCGCCGTCCCTGGATTTTTCTTGGAATAGCGGCTGTGAGTTTCTTCCTCTGCTTGGTCACCTACTCTGCATACAAATCATACGACGGAAACGATGACTTTTTTCGTCGTATGTTTCTCGCAGGAAGCATAATCACGATGGGTCTGACGCTTGGTTCAGTTTTTGGTTCATTCTTTAGTTTTGCCCTCATCAAACCGAGAAAAAAGATCAAGGTGATTTCACCAGGCCGAGGAACATCTCTTGGAAGAGCGCCCTACCGTCGTTATGACAGCACTCCCTCTGAAAAAATATTTAGTCGTATTATTCGTTCTCTCGACCGCGCAAAAAGCGAACTTGAAGAAGCTGGCTTGACGGAGGAATCAGAGAAAATTACTGAAGCAATAAAAAATGCCAGGAATGCAGTTCAGTCAAGTAATTTCTCAATGGCAACTCAAGCAATAGCCGATGGGCTACAGACGTTTTCTCACACTATACAATCATCTATGCTGACAGATACTGATACCAAAGGGTCGTCATAGGGTTACTAAACAGCAATCTCTAACGATCCTTCAGGCCAGCGAAGGAATGCGGCCAATGAAAATAATCACCCGATACGTCCTCTCTGAAATGCTTCAAGTTTTTCTTGTTGCACTTACTGCACTCACCCTTTTTATGCTCGTCATTGGGCTCACCAAAGAAGCACAGCAGCAGGGATTAGGACTGCTACAAATACTCGCACTCATTCCATATGTCTTGCCTGATGCCCTGCGGTTCGCTGTTCCTGGAACGATACTATTTGCAGTCGCAAGCGTTTTTGGACGTTTTTCAAGCTCCAATGAAATCATTGCCCTCAAGGCTGCCGGCATCACCCCAATGGCTCTCATCTGGCCAGTTGCCTTCTTAGCCATTTTGATCAGTTTGAGCTGCGTCTGGCTGAATGATATCGCCGTCTCATGGGGACGAGAGGGCGTCCGGGGAGTTGTTGTTCAGAGTCTAGAAGAAATCATCTACAGCCGATTACAACAGCAACGTTCCTATAGCACGGACAAACTGGCAATTAATGTAAAGGGCGTTCAAGGACGTCGCCTCATCCGGCCAACGATGTCATTCCAGCCGAACAACTCAAGCCCCTCCGTGACACTCTCAGCAATGGAGGCCGTGCTCAAAACGGACGCGACGAATGCAAGCATTACTGCTATTTGCACGAATGGAATAGTCCGAGTGGGTGACGTTGAGGTCGCCTTTCCAGATACCATCGAACGAGTGATACCTCTCGACTCGATTGGCAAGAATAATCCGTTATCTAAAAGCCCATCTCAAATAGCAATGAATGAATTTCATGCAGCACGAAAAGACGCCCTAGCGAACATTAGTAGGGCACGGCAGCAAATTGCTGGCCGAGTTGCTGAATCCTTCCTGACAGGCCATGCCAACCTTACCGCACCGCAACACTTCGCTGGTGAACAGGCCACTATTGACCATTACCAAAATCGTCTCAATCGCATTGCAATGGAGCCATGGAGACGATGGGCAAATGGGTTTAGCTGCCTCGCTTTTGTTCTGGTGGGTGCTCCGATGGCAATCCGAATGCGAAACGCTGATTTTCTTACAAGCTTTTTCCTTTGTTTTTTACCGATTCTACTTGTCTATTACCCAATTTTTATGGCTGGCGTATCCGAGGCAAAAGCTGGTGACTTGCCGCCCATTGCCGTCTGGGGAGGAAATCTTCTCGTTGCAGCCTGGGGCTGCCTACTTCTCCGCAGTGTCGTACGCCGCTGAAAACGAGTCATTCGGGTCTCAACCCGTATCAATACGAGTCGTTTTGCTGCACACAAAGTGGATCTCTTGGCGATCACTCTGCGGAATGGTTTTCAACTGATGGAAAATCTGCCAGAATCCAAAAAGGTCCCGGAAACAAATTCCTTAATGCTTCTTTCATCAATCTCTCTTCACACTTTTCAAGGAGTTCGCTGCGATGGGTCGTCCTGTCACATTATTTACAGGCCAATGGGCCGACATGCCGCTGGAAAACCTTGCTCGAAAAGCTCGTGAGTTTGGCTATCAAGGACTCGAGTTGGCGTGCTGGGGAGATCATTTTGAAGTTGACAAGGCAATCGCTGATGACAGCTATTGCGCAACGAAGCGAGACCTGCTTGAACAGCACGACCTGATGGTTCACGCAATTTCCTGTCATCTCGTTGGTCAAGCCGTTTGCGACCGAGTGGACGAACGTCACAAAACTATCCTGCCGCCGTACATCTGGGGTGATGGTGAACCGGAAGGCGTAAGTCAACGGGCCGCCGAGGAAGTTAAGCAAACTGCCAGGGCCGCGAAAAAGCTTGGTGTGTCAGTTGTCAATGGCTTTACCGGATCAAGTATTTGGCATCTCCTGTACTCTTTCCCGCCGGTCCCTGAATCAATGATTGAGGCTGGCTTTCAAGATTTTGCTGATCGGTGGAACCCTATCTTGGATGTTTTTGCTGAATCAGGTGTGCGTTTCGCACTCGAGGTACACCCAACTGAAATAGCTTTTGATATTATTACCGCCCAACGAGCACTTGAAGCAGTTGGGCACCGAGAAGAATTCGGTTTTAACTTTGACCCGAGTCACCTTCACTGGCAAGGCGTGGATCCAGTAGAATTTATCCGAACATTCCCAGACCGCATTTACCATGTTCATATCAAGGATGCTGTCGTACTCCTGAATGGCAAGGGGGGCATTCTTGCTAGCCACCTCAATTTCGGTGATCCACGACGCGGATGGGACTTCCGTTCTCCTGGTAGGGGAGGTGTCGACTTCGAAGAGATCATTCGGGCTCTTAATGAGATTGGCTACAGCGGTCCGTTGTCTGTTGAATGGGAAGATTGCGGAATGGATCGTGAGCATGGCGCAACCGAGGCATGCGAATTTGTTCAAAATATTGACTTTGCTCCCAGTAATCGGCAGTTCGATGCTGCTTTCGATAAAGAGGACTAACGCCAGCATAATGAAGGTTGAACGGCCCCCTGTTCTCCTACTCTTTTTTCTCATAAGCATCGGATTCCATTGCCTACAAAGGCTGCATGCCGATAGCGGAGAGTTTTTAAAGCCGGTCGGCGCAGGATGGAATGATTGCTGCTCAAAGATTGTTCGCGAAGCTCAGGCTTGTGGCGACCAGCGGCTGGCAGCCTACATTCAAAATTGGCCTTTGCCTGATGAACTGGGTCCAACCCAGTCTCAAGTTATTGCGAGCATTGATAAAAAACTTCTGAAGCCTGCTTGGCTTGAGAAGTCGAGCGAGCATTTGTGGACTGACTTTGTGCAGCTTCGACAACAGCGTGCTTTCTATTTTTTCGAAAGAGCTAAGGATGAGATTCAGAAGCAAAGAAGAATTCCTGTTCGCGATGGCATGCAATCAAGTAACAACTCCATCCGCCTTCTTGTTCGTGTTCTTCGTGAGAACCCTGACCATAAAATGAGTCGTCGTGCTCTGGGATATGTCAAGCACAGGGACCAATGGGTCTGGCCAAATGTTGCTCGTCAACTTACGCAAAAAAAAGAGTACAGCCCTGAGGAAGGCTGGCTGAGAAACGGGAAAAAAACTATCCAATCATCACCGCAGACTTCATCACTCCTTACCGGCAGGTTGAGCGCACAGACTTCCGACACAACACAGCAACTGTTCCATTCAGACCACTGGCACATTCGATCAACCGCCGGGCCTCCACATACAGCCGCTCTAGCAAAACAGCTCGAACTGACTCGTTTCATCTGGCGTCAGGTTTTTGGTGGTTTTGTACTAACTCCGGTTGAATTAAGTCGCCGCATTGTTGGACAGGCAAGACCTCGTCCAACAAGTTTGTTCAAGGTGGTCTTGCTTGCGAATCGTGAGGAGTACATCGATAGCTTGCAGTCGTTGGAGCCAGACATTGGGAAAACTCTTGGTATTTATTGGACACCCACACAAACAGCATGGTTTTTTTCGAGTCAAGACTTGGACAGCCGAACCGTAGAACATGAAGCAACCCATCAGCTCTTCGCAGAATCGTGGCCGACAAGCCCCTTAGCTGGAAGCAAGCACGGCATGTGGGCACTTGAGGCTGCCGCCTGCTACATGGAAAGCCTTCAGAAAACTGATTTTGGTTTCACGGTTGGTGGACGCCAAAGTGGCCGCGTTCCTGCTGCAAGGGAAAGGCTTCTCGACGACAATTTTTTTCTCCCGTTACGGCAACTGTCAAAACTTGGGAGAAGTGCGTTACAGAACCAACCAGAATTACCGAAAATATATAGCCAACTATCCGGTCTCGCAGACTTCTTCATGAATGGTGAAGGTGGCCGTTACCGAAACGCTTTTATCGAATACCTCGTTCAGCTATACCGCGGAACAGCAGAACAGGAAACGCTATGGAAACTCTGCAGGAGAAGCCCGGAAGAACTTGATACCGAGTATAAGCGTTATCTGTCGTCACCATAAGCATTATCGCTTATAGTAGTGCGCATTCCAGCGGAAGCTAAGAATTTATCATACGTCCAATTACAAAACCGATCCAATCACCTAACCACACCCCTTCACGCCTGAAAGTCTCTTCATGCCTAGCTCAGATACACCAACACTCACCGACATAGATCAACTTGCAATTGACACAATCCGAACGTTGTCGATGGATGCTGTTGAAGCTGCCAAAAGTGGGCATCCCGGCACTCCAATGGCGCTTGCTCCAGTTGCCTACACGGTTTGGAAAGACTTTCTACGGTACAACCCACTTGATCCAACTTGGCCGAACCGTGACCGTTTTGTTCTTTCATGCGGCCATGCCTCCATGTTGTTATATAGCTTGATTCACCTTGCGGGCATTAGGCAGGGCAGCCCAAACACCGAAGCCAACAAACTTCCAGCAGTCAGCCTTGATGACATCCGGGCATTTCGTCAACTCGATAGTGTATGTGCCGGACATCCAGAACATCACTTGGCTGTTGGCGTCGAAACAACAACCGGACCGCTTGGCCAAGGATGTGCAAATTCAGTTGGTATGGCTATTTCTTCCCGATGGCTAGGCGCACAATACAATCGTCCTGATGCAACACTGTTTGATTTCGATACGTATGTACTGTGCAGTGATGGTGACCTGATGGAGGGCGTTGCAAGTGAGTCTGCGTCACTTGCTGGTCATCTTCAGCTGGCAAACCTCTGCTGGATTTACGATGACAATAAAATAACAATCGAGGGTGAAACCGACCTTGCGTTCAGTGAGGACGTTGGGCGTCGATTCGAAGGATTTGGATGGCGAATCGAATATGTCGACGATGCAAACGATGCCTCGTCTTTGAGTCGTGCACTTGAAGCCTTTAAGGCAGAAACTCATAAACCTACTTTGATTGTCGTCAAAAGCATAATCGGCTTTGGTGCTCCAACAAAAGCTGGTTCTCATTCATCTCATGGTGCTCCGCTTGGACCAGATGAGATCGCTGGGGCAAAAGAAGCATATGATTGGCCCACCCGTGAGGCCTTCCACGTTCCGAACGGAGTTGGCAAGCATTTCCAAGACACAATGGGTGAACGTGGGCAAAAAGCAAATGCATTATGGCAGACAGCTCATCAAACATTAGCCTCTGCTGAACCGCAGGTCGCGAAGAAACTTGAGTGCTTGCTTGCTGGAGAGCTACCGGAGGGCTGGGCGGATGCAATCCCAGACTTTCCGGCTGATGCAAAGGGACTGGCTAGTCGTGTTTCATCTGGAAAAGTCCTTCAAAGCCTTAGTGCTACTATCCCATGGTTCTTGGGTGGCTCAGCTGACCTTGCGCCATCAACGATGACTCTTATCCCTGATGCAGGTGACTTCGGACCCGAAAACCTCAGCGGACGCAACTTTCACTTTGGTATCCGAGAGCATGCCATGGCAGCTGCCTGTAATGGTATGGCCTTGTGCGGCTTGCGGCCATATGCCGCAACCTTCTTTGTATTCTTTGACTACCTCAAACCAGCCCTTCGACTTTCTGCTTTAGGGGAACTTGGTGTCATTTATGTTCTTACGCATGATTCAATTGGTCTTGGTGAGGACGGTCCCACTCATCAGCCTATTGAACATCTTGCGAGTGCCCGAGCTGTCCCTGGGTTAAATGTTTTTCGGCCGGCCGATGCCAACGAAGTTGCAGAGGCGTATCGGAGTGCATTACTGAACCCGAAACAGCCAGCCGTCATGGTACTTTCGCGACAAAATCTCCCAACACTCGACCGAACAAATCTTGGACCAGCGAATGGTGTTGCCAAGGGGGGCTACATATTGAAAGAAGCTCGAGGGGGCGAGGCTGAATGCATTCTCATCGGAACTGGCAGTGAGATTCCACTTTGTCTTGATGCAGCTGATATTCTCGACTCAGATGGTATTCGAACTCGAGTTGTAAGCCTTCCGTGCTGGGAACTCTTTGCTGAGCAAGACGATGAGTACCGGGAACACGTTCTTCCTTCGAATATTCCATCGCGAGTAGCATGTGAAGCTGCCTCAGGATTTGGCTGGGAAAGATGGCTCGGCCAGAAAGGCACATTCATCGGGATGAATGGATTTGGCGCTTCTGGTCCGGCAAAGAAATTGTTCGAACACTTTGGCATTACTGCTGAAGCTGTTGTCGCTGCAGCACGAACTCTGGTTGGTAAATAGATACCATTTTTCGTCAATACTGCTCAATCGCGACTAAGGAGGAGAGACCTCCTCAGTGACACGTACCTTCGGCACTCGCCCTGCACTACGGCTGGTGATGAGAATCACCGATGACTGCATCCTCTACGTTTTTTCCAGCTGCAATTTTTCCATCGTTATTAAGATACAGATGATCGTTCTTATGTAGTTTATCAAGCGTCGAACTTGTCACCCAGATTCGTTCGACATGACCATCCTCGTACACAATATGATGAGCTCCATCAGGGTGGTTGCTACTTTGCTTTCCGCTTGCGTCGGGGGCATCTGCCATGATCGGATGATGGCTTCGTTGCTGGTTACGATTTGGTTTCAAACGACCAGATTCATCACGATAGCCGAGCGTATAGCCATAATCGCCTCCCATAACATCAATTAACTTTTCAAATCTCTCTGTACCAAGAGCTGCCTCAAGCTCTTCTTTTGAAGGTATCTGAAAATCCCCTTTCCGGTTGAGTGCTGATCCTGGGTATACGAGCAAGCCGTCATCTGGTTGAATCCTATGCTCTGATACGAGCGTAGGTGCATATAATCCTGCTCGTGACAGCGGGCCCTCGTCTGGTGGAGTCGGGTACATGCTGTGCACATCAGCATATCCCTGAAGAGCAGTTGCTACCTTCTGTAGATTCTGCTGGGCTCTGGTGGCCCTGGCATCTTCCATCGTTTCAAGCAGCAGCGGAGCCAGAAGAATTATTGCGGCAAGAGACGCCGCAGTGAGGATCACGCGATCAAGCCAAACCCGCGGCCGAATGATGGGATCAGATTCTACTGATTCCGAAAGGGTTGGCCTCGTATCGGCTGAGGCCTGCTTCACTGCTGCAATCGTTCGTTCCGCCAAACCAATTGGTGGTGTGATAACGTCTCGGTCGCGTTCCAAGGGCTGCAAAGCACGTTCAAGCTTTGCAAGATCGTGCTCAATTTTACCCGCTGTCTCAGGATTTTGACGCGCTGATTCAATCTCCGCCCGTTCTTCCTCATCTACGCTATCCAGCAAATAGCCGATTAAATCTTGGCGCATGCCACCCTTCCCTCCTTTGGCGACAAGCAACTTCGACTTTTGTCGTGCTTGGCTCGTTGATGACTGGCAAATTGTTCCTTCATGCCTTTAACTCCGACTGATCAGTGCTCGTCCATGCACGATTAAGTTTTGATAACGCTGCATGGAGCCGGCTCTTAACTGTTCCGACAGGTATTCCAAGGACGTCAGCCGCTTCGCGATATTTCAATCCTTGGTGATACACTAAAATTAATGCCGCTCGCAGTGTTTCCGGCAAGTTGTCTACAGCTCCACGCACCCACTCTCTGGCTTCTTCGTCCTCAAGATTTTCAACCGCCGTCGGAGCTTCCGACGACACAACTGACATTAAGTCTCCCTCTTCATCATTTCCCGACCGTTGATCTAGGCTTACCATGCGATGCCGTCGATTCCGTCGTTGTGCATCAATAGCCTGATTCGTTGCGATTGTGTACATCCACGGACGAAACCGTCTACCCGCTTCAAACCGATCCCGCTTGACATAAATCTGGAGGAATGTTGCCTGAAAAACATCCTCTGCCATCTCGGCACTCCCAACATACCGCCGCAGATAACTAAACAACTCTCTTTCATAACGCGAAACCAACACCTCATAGGCGCTGGTATCTTCGGTATCACAAAAAGTCTTGAAAAGTTGCTCATCGGACGGCTCTTCCGTCGGGGGATGCAGACGACCTGTAGTATCACCAGCCGTCTGACTACGAAGAGACTCTCCCCCAACGAGTGGGTGGACTCTCTCCGAAGATGGCTGATCAATGTCCATGATGTACTACGTGGAAGGTCGTCCTCTGGTTCGGCTCAGCAAACCATTTTTATTTTTTTAAAGAGAGCACACAGATACCATGAAAAAGAGCACCTACTCGTTTTTCCACTGATTCAGAGTATAGTCCGTACCGTTACTGGCTGCGACCATCAGGTTAAACAGACGGTCAGGGATATCTATCGACCTGAAAAATCCGGACATCTAAGAGATCTTGTATGTCACCATCCACTCATTATCGCTGGGCGACAAGCGGTGACACCAATGCTTTTTTTGGCCTATCGCTTGACAATTTGGCTGATTTAACACTTGCCGTGTCGTTGTTGGTGACCGTCTTTAACTATCCACTTGAATTTGCACTATCACATTTTGTTCCTGGAACTGCTCTTGGCGTTATCGTCGGTGACCTGCTTTTTACCTGGATGGCCATTCGACTTGCAAAACAGACCCGTCGAACTGACATCACAGCAATGCCCTTAGGACTCGATACGCCTAGCACATTTGGAATGGTCTTTTTTGTAATCGGGCCAGCCTACCTGGAAGCAACTGGAAATGGTTTATCTGAAACTGACGCAGCTCGCCAGGCATGGCACATTGGCATGTGCTGCATAGTAGCCAGTGGTATCTTCAAACTTTGCTGTGCACCTGTTGCCTCAAAGATACGTCAAATGATCCCTCGAGCGGCATTGCTCGGAAGCCTTGCTGCAATTGCGCTGGCGCTTATTAGCTTTCTTCCATTTGTTGAGTTGTTTTCTCAGCCAGTCATTGGCCTTGTCTCATTAGGTATTATATTGGCAAGCCTTACAGCAAAAGTTCCCATTCCTTACCGTATTCCTGGTGCTCTTGCTGCTTTGCTTGCTGGTGGATCAATCGCCGCTGTTGGTCATTCGCTTGGCTGGCTACCTTCAAGTGAATCCCATGCAAGTTTCGACCCTCTCTCGGCGCTATGGCCAACTGGCTGGCTGGACGTCTTTCAATTTACATGGGTCACAGCATGGCCACTCACCATTAAATATTTGCCGATTGTTATTCCATTTGCTCTGGGAACTGTCATCGGTGGCATTGACTGCACTGAGAGTGCTGCTGCTGCTGGTGATGAATATGACACCCGTGGTGTGATCGCAATTGAGGGACTGGCCACCCTTGTTGCAGGGATGTGCGGCGGAGTCATCCAATCCACTCCGTATATTGGTCATCCTGCATACAAGGCTATGGGTGGTCGAGCAGCCTACACGCTGGCGACTGCTATTTTTATTGGACTCGCTGGACTTACCGGGTCCTTTGCATTGCTCTACGAACTTATTCCTGCCGCAGCGATTCTTCCAATCCTGATTTTCATTGGCCTTGAAATTTCTGCTCAAAGCTTCGAAGCCACTCCAAGACGCCACTATCCAGCCGTGGCTATCGCGTGCGTGCCCGCGCTTGCTGCTCTTGTTGTCATTCAGACTAATAAACTTGTGGCCGCAGGCGCAGCTCCAGAAGGCCAACTAGCGATCGAGCTCTACAGTCTCAGGATCCTTGCTTCCGGCTTCATCATTACGAGTTTAGTATGGGCGGGTATGACTGCTGCGCTTATTGACCGAAAAATGATTCAAGCAGCTACATGGTGCGCTTCTGCTGCAACACTTACTCTTTTCGGAATCATTCATTCTCCATTCGCTGATGGCCGGATGTTTTTTCCGTGGGCGATTGGGGCTTTGCCACCAGAATCAAACGGCCGAAGCCCTTTTGAATTGATGACTGCGTATCTGCTGCTCACGATTACTTTTGTCGGATGGGGCGTGTGGTACGCACGTCAACAAACTTATTCGAGCCCATACGCTCCAGCAATCGGCGCACCACCTGGTGAGCCACCCAATGCAGACGTTCCAGCAGCTGAGTCAGAAGGTCCAGACCTACCGGCGAACTGAGTACCTGACAGGAATCGTGGCTCAATGGCAAACGTCACACCAACATTATTACGGCTATAGTCAACATTAAATCCAAAACTCATTAAGAACGATTCGCCTATTCGTACAAGCTGGAAGCGTTGCCCGATGTTTGCTCCCGTAAGGTCCACTGACGACCCAAATGAACTCGCCCACTTTGGGCTCATCCGATACGTATATGAACCAGTAAGCACACTGGCGTTGATGGGACCACCAAATGATTGATACCCCATATAGAGACTGCCACGAGCGGAGCGATTCAGGAGAGCACCAACGGTATAGAGCTGCTGACCACCGGTGAAAAAATCAACATCAGCAGTTGAAAGGATGGTTGTACGATCACCAACATGCCAACGGAAATCATATTGCCAGAGCCCGAGGACCTGGCCAAAATTTTGGCTCGTTGTTGGAAAGAACTCACCATCGATATCAAAGACTACCCAGTCAACTATTCTGCGATCACCATACGGACCTCGCTTTGTCTGCCAGCGTTGACGAGCACCGACTCGGAAGGCCGTCAGGTCATTGACCACCTCACTCGGCCCGGTTACCCAACTACCAATTCCTCGCCGAATGGCATACGACCGTGGGTCATATCGACCGTTATTGGGCCCTCTTCCTGAAGTAACAAAGTCAAATGGCGATGGGGCGTAGTAGGCATTTGGTGATGGCAAAGGTGATTGGGTATTATTGAAATCAAAAAAAGCAATATTCCGCCGGTATTGATTGATCGTATCGTCATCCAACTGATCATAGAGTGGGAATTGGTCTACGTTCTGAGTGGAATTAGCATAGGAGAATTCGGCTTCAAAGATAACTTTATGGGCTAATCCGTGAAGGTTCCAAAGACGACTCTCAACTGAATTATCTGCAGTCCACAGAGGAAGGCTTGATCGCACACCAACCTGACCATACGCACGGTCTATAGGCTGCTGCTGAATATCCTGCCCCCAGTGACCAAGCTCACCAAGTGCATACGGCACAAGCTTGACAGGCCCCGCCTGAAACGGCAGATCGATTTCCTGACGCGTCACAAGTCGCTCGCCAATAACGTTGTTTTCATAAGGCAGAAGTGTCCAGAACTGATATCCCTGACCCGGCTGTCCAGCAGTGGGACCAGTCGGGGCCGCAGGCCTGGCCTGGCGAGCATATGCAATACTCGAGTGTTCATACCATGAGAGAGCATCTCTCAAGAGTGGCTGAGCAATCCAGTGATGATCAAGCCTTGGCCACCATTCACTTTGTGTAAGAAATGGATCAACTCGCAGACTCGTTAGCAGTCGCCACTGACGATTGTCGATGGGCCGCCGCAGATCAAGCCATGTGCGTTGCTCATATCCCTCTTCCCACTCTGATTCATAGTATTCCTCAAGGAAATTGAAGTCGCTGATCCAACCTGCTGCTCCACGTGCCTGCCAGCCTGCAACCAAGTCCTGACGGTGTCTCCAGAAAGCTCGGCCTCTGAAAGTCGATTTTGGAAAACCTGGATATGTAAAGTCTCGCCTCTCGAGGCCAAGGTTATCTATTCCTCGATCACCGACGAACCATGCATCGGCGATTCCATTTGCGGGGGTACCAAGGCCAAGAAACTGCGGGCGATTATAAAGCAAAGACGTGCCACCCCCTGGCCCTCTCAGGCTGAGGTAATCGATATTAAAATCCCAATCGACACCTGATGGTGCATTTTGCCAGCCAAGAACCTGAAACGCATCCCAGCTCGTTAAAACTTGCGTACCGAGGATCTGATCGTTCTTGATTTTCAAGTCATTAATGTAGAACGTTGGCTTCGTCGCATTAGTCGCAAGTACCGGCCACCATAAGACTGGAACACCGCCAAGCGTTACGGTGTTTCCGCGGCTCGATATAAATTGTTGATGCTCCACTGCCGGCTCACCCGTAAGAGGGTCGATCATGGGCATACCAAACGGGCCGGGAAGAGGGACCTGCGCATCTGTAAACGTCAACTCACGAGACCGAAACTCCCATGTTGGTATTCCCATACGACTTGTCGTAAGGCCGCTCCGCTGCGCAACGAAACGGCTCCGATCAACTTGGCGAAGCACATCTGCTCGCAAACGAATAAGGCCGGCGTAACTATCAACGGGAGTGAGAACGGAAGCGCCTGTAATAACACCACTTGAACGAGGCACGTCATAAAACATGCTCACCGCTTCGATCACTCGCTGACCCTGCCGAAAAACAACATTGCCTTCCATATACAGTTCGAGCGGCGTATCTGCTGTCTGCGATGCATCTCCTCCAAGATCTGGCTGTGCCTGTCCACGAGTCCATATCACCATGCGATCAGCAGAAATATCGAGCGGTCCTGCAGGGTCAACACCATCTATAACAAGATTGATTCCCGAGGTAATTACAGCGACCCACTCTGGCCCCGATGGACTTGGAAACCACTGCACTGCAAGAGGCATGCTTGAACGAGGAAAAGCACGAAGCCTCCGACCCGCAACAATCGGTTGGTTGGATGGAATAATGGCACCGCCATTGGATTCACCAAACTCGGCAAATTGTGCTGGCTCAACTCCTGACTCGACCCCCTCTTCGGCAGAGACAAGTTCGACATGAGATGACGGTGTTGTTAAAATATTTGCTGGTGCTTCATAAATAGCTGGCTTAATTCCTGGCGACACAACACTTTTAAATTCAAGCTTCGGATCACGAATTATCCCGAAGCGGCCCGACCAGCGTTCACTATGAATAGTAGCGGCTTGTGCACCCTCAGGCTCAGAGGAAAGACTTCTCTGAACCACGACATTTCCAGCCGTCCGAACAAGGACTGTACGAACCGGTGGACTCGCAACACCTCCACTCGTTTCCTCATGTAGAGGCTGCTGCTCAATCCAGATAACGGCCTCACGAGATTCGACTGCAGTGAGGCCTTGGTGGATTTCTACACCACCGGTGAGATGCCAGACATCATACGAGCCCTCCGTCCAACGAGACGCCTGTGTCGCGACGATGCTAAGAAGTTCTTGAGGATTCGTTGCCGGCACCTCGATTTGACCAGCCTCGGCAATAGCTGCCACTAATCCACGAGCAGGCAGACTCGCAAGCGCACCAGTCGTATCGGTAGCTGCAGGTGGCTGTGCACCTGCCGTACTCAAACACACACTTGTGATTACAAGAACAAAAAGCCAGACGATCACTGTACTACCCAGCAACGAGGCGGTGGGAAGTTGTTGTATTGCCGATAGAAGTATCCTCCTCGCTCCAGGTGGGCCTGGACCAAAGTGATAATCTCCGGAATGTTCGCTATGAAAAAGGCTTTGAGGCACGCGTACCCGCTGCACCCATGCCACGAAGGCACGGCTAATTGGGAAAATAAAAGTAGGAGCGGGACTATAAGGATCTGCCAAAATTCCGGTCAAGGTGTCGCAAATTTCGAGAAAATCTGGAGGATTAGGCGAACCGACCGGGTAAGCTAGGCGGTTCAGTCTCATTCAGAACTAAGCCGGAATGCATTTTGCACCTTCAAAATCAACCAGTTTTTCCTGTGGGCTCTCTCGCTCACTTGTCAGGCATCGACTCATTTTCATGCTTCTTGGCATTGCAATTGGGCTGATATCGGTTGAGCGATCCAGGCATTTGGAATACTCCCAATCAATTGATGCAATGTTTGACCGGAGTGATTCTGCACTTCCTCCATTCCGTCGACTGGGCAGAACATTCGGTGCAAGTTCTGTCGTACTGGCTGTCTATGATGAGCCCGATTTATTTCAACCAACAGGATTTGCTCGACTCGAAGAACTCACACAACGGTTATCTCGGATCTCAGATGTGCATACAGCAACGAGTTTAGCAACGACGCCGCTCGGGGCCGGTATCATCCACACTGATACCAACCCAACTGCTGAAAACCTTGTAAAGCTTATGGAAGGATACGCGGTTGGCACAGACCGAAAGACTGCAGCCGTCATATGTGTTCTTAGCGAAAAACCAGAAGATCCAAACACTCAACAGGGACGCACTGGAAAAACAATAGATGCCATCAGATCAATTATAGAAGAGTACCCAGGCGGAACGATCGCTGGTGAGCCCGTAATGCTTCGAGATGGGTTTGCAATGCTACGTCGTGACGGAAATGTACTTGGCATTACATCAGGTGTGCTCGCTTCTGTTGTATTACTGATCCTGTTCCAAAGTATTCGATGGCTTTTTGCACCACTTGCTGTAGTTCTTCTCGCCTTATGGTCTACCCGTGGCTTACTTGCAACGGCTGGGCAAAAACTCACCATGGTATCCACGATGCTTTCTGCAATGGTCACAGTGGTGGCAATTGCAACCACTGTTCACATCATTGTTGAGTTCAGACGACGACTAGGGAACGGTGAAGCACCCCAACAAGCCCTGACAAACACAATCCAAACCCTCTTTTGGCCTATCATCGCAGCTATTATCACCGACATCATTGGGTTTGGTTCACTCATTGCGAGCGACGTTGGACCTGTCCATGATTTCGGCATAATGACCGCACTTGGTGCCGGAATGGTACTTGTTTCTGTTGGGCTTCTCATTCCTTGGTTTGCACTTGTCGGAAACAAGAATGTGGCACAAAGCAGCACGTGGGGGCAAAAGCACCTCGACAGCCAACTCAATCACATCGTTTTCAGGATTACTCAACAACCGAAACCGATACTTTCCATTTCTTTAGGAATTATTATCTTCACTGGACTTGGATTATTTCGGCTCCGTGTTGAAACAGACTTCACAAAAAACTTTCGTCCAGAAAGCCCGATTGTAAAATCATATGACACGATTGAGTCTCAGCTTGGGGGTGCTGGCGTGTGGGACATTCTCATCCCGGTCAAGCAACCAATTGATGCTCGGACTTTGGCCCGAGTAGGTGAACTGGAAAAACGCCTTCGAAGCAAATCGAAACCGAACAAGACAACTCAGGGCCTCACGAAAGTCCTGAGTATTGTTGATATTCTTGATGCCATTTCACCAATTCCTTTGGCTGATTTGCAGAACTCTCCTACTGGCAACATGATCGTTGGAACAGCGGTTTCATTTTTTCAGCAACAAATGCCAGAGCTCGCTACAAGCCTCATAGGCACAGACCCCTTGGACAATTCCACGTGGTTGCGAGTCATGCTTCGAGCACGCGAAAAGCAGCCTGCCCTTCTTAAGCGATCACTCATTGATCATGTCCAGAAAACTGTTACAGAAATGTTTCCACCAACAAAAACCGCTCCTGCCGGAGAAGTGACCGGTTTCTTTGTTCTACTTGCTCAGCTTGTTGAGCGAATGATAGAGGACCAGTGGCTTACTTTCCTGATCGCAGCAATGGGTATTTTTGTCTTCCTGTCATTTGGTTTTCAGAGTGTGATTATTGGTGGCATCACACTCGTCCCAAACATCCTGCCGATCATTTTCATTCTTGGTGTCCTTGGCTGGACAGGAGAGCCCGTAAACATGGGAACAGCTATGATTGCTGCTGTCTCCCTTGGCCTCTCAGTGGACAGTTCCATTCACTATACAACTGCTTTTCGTCGACAACTCTCACAGCAAGGCAGCATTACTGAGGCTCTTCAATCTGCTCACCAGACTGCTGGACGAGCGATGATCTTTTCAACACTTGCCCTGGTTGTTGGCTTCCTCGCATTAACAACAAGTGAATTTATACCTACCGTCTCTTTCGGAAGACTCTCGTGCCTGACTTTAATGGGTGGGCTCGTTGGGAATTTACTCGTTCTTCCAGTTCTTCTTTCCCTTGCAGCACGACGATTTCATTGGGCGAGTTGAAGCCCAATAGACCGCCTGCCACACTCCATACAGGAAAGTCGTTGATAGATGAGAACTCTAGGAGAAGGGCCCTACGATGTCGTTTGAATTTCTACATTCCTCACAAAATGATTCTACGAACTCTGCTATTCAAGCAGATCCATCTGCCGTACCGGCTCGCCTCGAGGCTGATGTCCTTGTCGTTTTTTTTGAGTCTGATGGTCTTCGTGGACCAATTGTAGAGATTGATGAAGCAACAGGAGGACTTCTTCAGGAGCTTTACAAACAAGGAGAGATTACGGGGAAACGCTATGAGTGTGTTCCACTCTATGCTCCTCAAGGACTTGCCTGCAAACAATTACTTGTAGTTGGTATCGGCCCCCACAATGAGGTTGATGCTGGTGTCCTATACGAAGCCTCTGGAACTGCAGCACGACGACTGTCTGGTAAGCCACGAGCAACTGTCGGATTTCTGGCTGATGGCAACTGGTCAAACGAGCAGCTTGAGCAAGCTGTCGCTGGCACAACAATGGGCGTTTCTGGCGAAGACTTGTATCGATCAGAAAAACACCAAACCCCTTTTGAGAAAACAATCTGGTTACAAGCTCCTGTTGAGGTTGTCCAGCGAGGTCATGTTATTGGTGACGGCGTAAAACTTGCACGTCGCCTCGTCAACATGCCACCAGATGACCTCTATCCAGAAACATTTGCTGAAGAAGCAGCAACAATAGCAGGCCGGGTTGGGCTTGAGATCGAAATCTGGGACCAAGCTCGCCTCGAGCGGGAACGGTGCGGAGCATTGCTTGCCGTTGCCCGAGGCAGTACCCGTTCGCCTCGCATCGTTCTTTTGCATTACAGAGGTCCTGGGTGCAATGACACTGACCCAGAGGTGGCTTTTGTCGGGAAAGGTGTCACTTTTGATTCTGGAGGCCTTTCCCTAAAGACTTCAGAGGGAATGCTTGCCATGAAATGTGATATGGCTGGAGCGGCTGCTGCACTTGGCGCCATCGCATCGATAGCAGCACTAAAAATTCCGATACACGTAGTTGCTGCCGTCGGACTAGTTGAAAACATGACTGGTGGCAATGCGTATAAACTCGGTGACGTCGTGACTGCGCGAAGTGGAACAACAATTGAAATCCATAACACAGATGCTGAAGGACGGGTTGTTCTTGCAGATGTACTCGACGTTGTGGCTGATCTAAAGCCAGGCTGCATTATCGATGCTGCCACACTGACCGGAGCGTGCATGGTTGCTCTTGGTCGGGATATAGCTGGTGTCTTTACAAATAATCAGTCTTCTTGCGATGTTCTTAAGGACGCAGCACGTTCGGTTGGGGAAAGGGTCTGGCAACTACCGATGGACAAAGATTTTGATAGCCAAATTAGCAGCAATGTAGCAGACATAAAGAATGTCGGTGATGGTCGACTTGGTGGTGCAATCACTGCAGCAAAACTCCTGGAGCGATTCGTCCGCGATATTCCTTGGACACATGTTGACATTGCCGGGCCAGCTTTTGCTGACAAACCACGACCTTCAATCGCGGGCGGTGGCACTGGTTCAATGGTTCGCTCTTTTATTGAATTCGCAAAACGAATTGCATCCAAGAAATAGGATGACGACCACTCTTGGAAGGATGCCCGAAAAGCTTTAGCGATACTTGTTTTTTACCCAGAAGACGAATCTTCCTGTTGTAGTCATGACATCACCCCAACAAACTTTCGAGTTCTTCAACTAACTCGCCAAACCTTGTAAGAGCCAGTCCCACTGGCTCAGGGGTCTCAAGATCTACACCAGCATCACGGAGCAAGTCGAGTGGCCATTTCGAGCACCCACCACGTAGGAATTGAAGATATGCGGCTAGTTCTTTTGGGCCACCTTCAGTGACACGCTTTGAGAGTGCGATGGATGCTGACAGCCCTGTTGCGTACTTATAAACATAAAAAGCTCGGTAAAAGTGAGGTATACGAAGACTCTCGAGCTCGAGTGCTTCATCAATGGCGAAGCCTGATCCAAAATAAGCAGTAAGTAGTTCTCGATAGATTGTTCGGATTTTTTCAAGTGTTAGCGGCTCACCGGATTCGACTGACGAGTGACTCATACGCTCAAACTCAGCAAACATGGTCTGTCGTATGATCGTTCCACGAATAGCATCTATTTCTCGAGAAATAATTGCCGCTCGCTGCTTGGGTGAATGTGCCTTGGATAGAAGATGACGAGTAAGCAGTTGTTCATTGAACGTACTGGCTACTTCAGCAACGAATATCGTGTACCCAGCATATTGAAATGGCTGTGCATCAGCTGACAGCCGAGTATGCATTGAGTGACCGGCTTCGTGAGCCAAAGTGAAGACATGCTCAATAACGTCTTCCTGAAAATTCATCAGAATATATGGATCAGAATCATATGTTCCTGAGCTAAAAGCACCCGACTGCTTACCAACATTTGGATATCGATCACACCATCGTCCTCTTAGACCAGCCTCAAGCTGATCACAGTATTCTGTCCCAAGTGGCTGAAGCGATGCAGTAATTTCTTGTATTGCTTCAGCCCATGTGTGCTTTTGCTCAAGCTCAGGCACGAGCGGCACATAGCAGTCATAATGATGTATTTCATCGAGACCAAGTAGACGGCGACGTAACTCGTAATAGCGATGGACAATCGGAAGATGTGCTCGCACCGCAGCAATTAACTGATCATAAACTGCAAGCGGAACATTGTCCGCAAATAATGCTGCCTCAACAGCTGATGGATGGCATCGGACTTTTGCCGCATATGCGTCACGTTCATTCGAACCAGAAAGTGTCGCTGCTAGCGTGTTCGCATGGGACTCATATTGAGCATAGTATTGATGAAAAGCCGACTTCCGCACCTCTGGGACTGAATCATGCAGGAGCGTCGTAAAGGTTGCGTTTGAGAGCTCGAGTTCATTGCCCTTGCCGTCGGCAATAGTACCAAACTTCATATCGGCATCGGTCAATTGACGGAAGACTTTTCCGGCAGTACCGGCAAAAGTACCTTGCATGGCCAGTATTCTTTCCTCTGGCTCAGAAAGAACATGAGGACGATTTCGAACCACCCGTTGGAGCATCAGACGAAATGGCTGGAGTACAGGCTCTTCGAGCCACCCCTCTAGGACAGATGCCTGTATCGCCATAATTTCTGGCTGCAAGAAACTGGCTAACTCTCCAGCTTTTGTAGCCGCATGCTGAAAACGTCCCATCATTCTTTGAGCAGGTGTTGCCGCAGTATCCTCACTCATGCGCAGATGAGCATATGTACCGAGCCGGTCAGCCTCACGATCTATCTCTAAGTCAAAAACAAGGCATTGAGCGAGTTTTTCAGCCGACTCACCGAGTGTTCCAACGTAATCCCGAAAAAGTGGAATACGTTTTTCCCATTCGAGAAGTGCCTCATCCCACTCCGTATCAGAAGCAAAAAGACTTCTAAGATCCCATGTATCGCCCTCTCGAACATCTGTACGTTTCGGCAATGATTTCATTTTTCTTCCTACAAGAAGTTGCACATACGGTTAGAGTCTCCAAACACCACTACCCCAAGCCAGACCACCACCAAAACCACAAATCAATACTGTACTGCCAGGACCTATCCGTCCAGCACGCCAGGCCTCATCGAGAGCAAGGGGAATAGATCCGCTCGAGGTATTTCCATATCGATCGAGATTGACGAGAAACTTGTCTTCCTTCAATCCAAGTGACGACCGAATACCGTCAATGATCCGAAGATTTGCCTGATGCAGAATGAAGAGATCAATCGACTCAATCGGCACACCTGAGTGATCAACTACCTGCTGGACGTTTTCTTCAACAAGACGAATTGCCCATTTAAACACAGCCCGTCCATCCATTTGCATGTACTGTTCGCCAGCCGCAACACCCTCTACCGTCACTGGCTGCCGAGTGCCACTCATGGGACAGACGAGCAAATCAGATCCACGACCATCCGAACCAAGCGACCAGGCCAGCAAACCGGTATTGTGTTGATCTTCTTTTACTCGTTCCAAAAGAACAGCACCAGCACCATCGCCAAAGAGAGGCCAGGTTTTTATGTCCGTCGGGTCCACAACACGTGAATTCGTATCGACTCCGATAACCATCGCAAGATTACTTGACCCCGTCGCAAGAAATTGCCCGGCTGTTACGAGCCCATAAGCAAAGCCAGCACAGGCTGCTGTGACATCCATCGCCGGGGCGTTGAGACCGAGCTTTTCCTGAACAATACAAGCCGTGGAAGGAAGGCTCGTGTCAGGCGTAAATGTTCCAAGAACAAGAAGATCAACCTGGTCACGAACATCACCGCATGCAGCAAGTGCCCGTTCGGCTGCTTTAACAGCGAGGTCACTCGTTGCCATTCCAGGATCAACGTGCCGCCGCTCCTGTATACCCGACCGACTTAGAATCCATTCTGGATCACAGCCAAGATGCCCCAAATCCGCATTTGTTACAACTCGATCCGGAACGGCACTGCCTGATGAAAGAACACGAAAACCAAGGGCTCGACCGAATCGTGATGGCCGAGGAGAAGTAAGTATTTCGGACATCAGGTTCTCGTTGAAACAAGCTTCGGTGAAATGAATTATGAGCAGAAAAAGGAATTAGAACAACAATCTATCTCTTATTGAGTCAAAGGCCCGGTCGGTCCTGGTACGGCGTTACTTGCAGGCTCGGCCTTAGCCTTGATTACCGCCTCCCGATCAAGATGAATTTTCTTAAACTCTTCATCAGAAACAATGTAATACCAATCAGCGAAACGACCGTTGAGTTCTTCTACTCGCTTCTTACCATCAACTACTTTTTCATCATAGGATTCCTGCTTGCGACGGTTCTCGCGTTCCACTTGACGCCGAAATTCGATCGCCTTCTGCATCGCCGCCTCAGCCTCGTCAGCTTGCTTCAGAAGATCTGCTGCTGTTGTATTTTGGTCAGTCGAAGCCTTTTGGTCACCAGTCGCTTCTTTGTCAGCCTTCCCGTCCTGACTTTTTTCATCTTCCGGCTGTTCTCCAGAATCATCATTTTTCTCCTCGCCCTCCATTTTCTCATCCTCAGGTAGCGAAGGCAGTTCCGCAAGATCAGGCTGTTCCAACAAATCTTTATTAAACTGAGCCATAACAAGCAGGTATCGTGCAGCCGTCTCAGCTGACTCTTCAGCAGCATCGCCGTCCTCACCAGACCCTACTTGGCCGGGCTCAGAAACGGTTGTACCTGCACCGAAGCGCAGTACATACTCAACACCATCTTTCATACCAATAACTGCCTGCCCCTCTGTTGAAAGAATGACCCCGGACGGCAATGGAAGAAAACCCCTTTGCTGCAAGGAAGACACAGCATCAACATCATTCACAAAACTCTCGGCAGCCTTCAAGTCTGAACTAAGACCAGACGGCTTGCGTGCAACATCAATGATCTGCAAATCACCTAGGGCATTGCGAAGATCATTGAGTTTTGTTGAGTCTATTTCCTCATCATCTTTTAACTTTTGAGAAACCGGTTCTGCAGCGTCTTCATCCGGAAATGTCTCAAGTGACGTCAATTGCCACGATGACTCTTTGTCATTGTAGGCCAACTGCATCTTTTCGTCGCGTTGCTGACGAACTTCAAGCCGGCCATCAGACTCAACAGCAGCGAGAGTATAGTTATCGAGTTCAACCGACCGAACATCCCATGGAGTCAACTTAAGCAAGTCTTTCTCAATCCAATCTCCAAAACGTGTTGTGAACTTTGACGTATCGAGTTCAACACGATAAACAGGATCTTGCCCTGCCTTGCGAACAAAACGAAGTCGCCGACTGCCACCACCTACCCCTGCCTGCTTATCCTCTTTCCCAATAACAAGTCGAGCGATCTTACTGCCGGAAGCATCCCGTATCTCAATCAATTGCCCAACACCAGTCATCCCAGGCTTGATCCTCTCCTGATCGGGCTCGATGACTCCGTACACTTCGTGATCAGCTGCCCGCTCAGTCACAACATCAAGCAGCTTCAGGTCAACGAGTTCGGTAGCAGCGGCCGCCAGCTGATCCTTTGCATCAGCCGGATAGTTCTGATGTGACGGCAACACCCACACACCACCAGCCTTAATCACTTTAAACGGGTAGAGGGTCGCCAACTCGTCGTCGTAACGAATGATCTCAAGACTCGCTGCTTTCTCAGCATCTGTTAACGCAGGAAAGAGAACGCGTTCAACTGCGGGTTTCAATGTCGTTGGCTTGAACCGTGGCTGAACAGCCCAACCCAAAGCTAGCAACAACAATCCAGCGCCAAGAAAGACAGCTGTCCTACGCATTGCAGGATCACGCGTTTCACGTGTTTCTGAGACACTTTCCATGTTCATTTTTTCTTCTACTCCAAATAAAAATCTACCTAAGGCGCGACTTTGCCACGCCCTCACGCTCTTGGGCTCGACGACGGAAAAAGACAAAGAAAGCAACAACAAGTGGTGGTATGGGCGGCAACATAACAGCCAGCCATTTTTGCCAATCCTGCTCTCGTCGTATTGTTGCCTCAAGAGACCGCTCCACCTGCTCTATTTCGGCATCTCTCTTCCGTTTCAGTTGCTCAAGTTTTGTATCGAGCCTTCGTTGAGCTAACCGTTGGCGACTCGCCAACTGTTGCACCGCCTGCATGGCAGCCTGACGATCTGTATTACCGCCTGACTCCATATCCTCGATCTTCTTTTCAAACTCTCCGACTTCTTTTTGCATCTCGGCATTCGCACCCTGCTCTGCTTTATCGAACTCAGTGATATATTTTTGTCTTTGCATATCGGCCATCTCACGGGCATCCGCGACCGTATCCTCGATACGTTCAAGCGTTCGATGTTTTGGCTTTCGCTTTCGAATTTCAAGAAAACGCTCATCACCAGAAAGCGTGTCGAGCACGTTTAAAACGAAGGTCACATTATCAAAGTTAAGCCCAAAGACTTCATCGGGACGATTCCTAAGGCCAAAAATCTGGGGACCCATGAGATCAATATCTGCAACAACAATGGCCCGGATCAACGTCGTGTCTCCGTCCGATGACTCTTTCTCACTCTCGGTCACACTCTGAGTTCCTGGCAATTCACGATCTACCGCTGCCGCGAGTACCATAGCTTGGCTACCTGGCTTTTCAAAGATTCTCAACTGACGCATATCTCCGCGATTTCCCAAAACCTGCTCGACTTCAATCGTGCCTGAACGCGTCCCGGTTATGACAAGTGGTGTCCATTCCAAATTCACTTTGTCATCCTTAGACAGTGCTCCTGGGAAAGGGAAAAGAACTTCTTGCAGCCCTCTTGTAATTGGATTTTCTTGATTAAAACTCCGAGATGCGCCACCATCCGCTTCACCCAATTCGGCATCAATAAAGACAAATTCGCTGGGTAGTTCCAATTTTGGATGAGGATTGTAATCCTGCCAGACAACATAGGGCGACGAGCCCATTTGCCCCATGAGCGGACGGCCACTTCCCGCGGCAAGCTCGAGCCCTAGTACATCCCAAAGTTGGCCAAGGTCGCCCTTGGGCTGATTTTGTTGCTGCATCATAGCCATTGGACCACCGCCCCCACGACGCGGCTGAGATGTCCCCGGAACACTGTTCATTAAGACGGGTAACGGATCCTCAAAAATTGCCACCGGCTGACCAGAACGAACTGCAGCTACAAAATTATTCATCTGCTCTGGGCCCAGACTTGATGGCTGAACGACCATCAACACATCGTATGTTTCTGTAATAGGAGCAGCAGGGTCAACCTGGACAACTTCGTACTGCTTCTCAAGTTCCTCGAGAACTGGCTGTCGAGGCCGCTGCTGACCACTGGCCATATCGAAGCCACCAAAAAGATCTGCATCTGTTGTCACCACTCCAAGACGCTTTCTCTTTTGCTCTGCTACCGTGCATATTGACCGAATCAATTCATACTCAACGGGAGTGCCCCGATCAAAAAATGGGACTACAACTTTTTCAAGACCGCAGGTGAAGGCACAGCCAAGAAAAATATCTTCATCCCGAAACGCACCCCGCTCTCGAGAAAGAACCGTTACTGGCTCGATGCCAAATTGCTGGCTCGCCAAAGATGCTGCTTCTGTTTTTGTTTCGGTTTCTATGACATCAACACGCAGCTTCCCACCACTGAGCCGCTGAAACTGTCGCAACATATTGAGAAGAGTAAGCCTTGTCTGAGTGTAGTCCTCGGGTACGGTTGGGCTTACGTAAGCGGTGACTTCAATAGCTTGCTCAGTATCTAAGCCTGCCAGAAGTTGCTTGGTATCGCCGGACAACGAACTGATCTGCTCAGCTGAAAGATCTCCTCTCACATCATACACACGAAATGCAAGCACGACTCCGAGAGCAGCAACAGCAAGCCCGGCAGTTCGCACCACGAAATGAGTACCCATCCTTGCGCCATCTCGTCGGCCCGTCCAATGACGACGGCCTATCAGAACCATCGAGATATAAAGGCATACTGTCACAATACCAAGAAAGTAGCCGATGGCTGAAAGGCTAACGATGCCACGGCCGAAATCAATGAAGTTCTCTGCGAGGCTCCAAGACCGAACGACCGATGCCAGCTTGGGCCCCATTACACTGCTTGCCTGATCGGCAACAACCAATGGTGCATTCAATGCCAAGCCAAGTATGAATGATACGGTCAGGTTACTTGTCAAGAAACTCGCGACCATACCGATTGCCAGCATAGCAAGGCCGACAAACCAATACCCGAGATAATTTGTCAGAAAGAGCCCCGGGTCAGGACTACCCCAAATCTGCAAGACAACCAGATTGCACAGATATGAAAAAATGAGCGACACGGTATAAATGCCAACCGCCGAGAGATACTTTCCTACTACTACCTCAATATCACTCGCCGGCAAAGTTAGGATTAATTCGTCGGTCCCCTGCCGGCGTTCATCAGCCCAAACGCTCATTGTGATGGCCGGAATAAAAACAAGCAAGATATATGGCAAATAGCGATTGAGTTGATCAAGGTTCGCAAGATTGGAGTTAAAAAATTCTGGTGGCCAAAATGCAGCAAGAGAGCCAAGCAGAACGAATACACAAATAAAGACGTACCCGGTTGGATTCGAAAAATAAGAAACGAAATTTCGTTTAAAAACTGCATCGAGAACATACCACTTCATTGCCAACTAATTCCTCTCTCTACAAGTCAACGACAGCCCAGCATTGTAATTCTTAAAACATACCCCAAAGCACCGACTTCAGAATGAAGCACCCTGCTTTTAACAAGTCTTCCTCACTGCAAATCAATGCACACTTCCATTTACATGTCATGACGCCCGTGTTAATTCATAAAAACGTTCATCAAGCCGCTCACCCCCAGCAGTCAGTTCTGACGGAGTACCATCGAACCGCATGCGACCCTCTGCAATGAGAATAACCCTATCGGCCATGGCTTCTACTTCCTGCAGAATATGAGTGGAAAGCAAAACTGTTTTCTCTTGCCCGAGTCTTCGAATCGTTTCTCTCACTTCACGGATCTGGTTTGGATCAAGCCCACTCGTGGGCTCGTCGAGAATCAAGACATCCGGCTCGTGCAAGAGAACCTGAGCCATACCAACACGCTGGCGATAACCTTTCGACAACTTGCCAATCGCTTTCCCGATAACACTGCCAAGTTCACACTGCTTCACTACCGCCTCAATTCGTTCTTCCCGATATGGTGACTTAAGCCCACGAGCAGCAGCGAAAAATTCAAGCAAAGTCCGCGGTGTCATATCAGGATAGAGCGGTCCATTTTCAGGCAGATACCCAAGTCTTTTTGATGCTGAAAGTCGATCAATAGACATGTCATACCCTGCAAGCATCGCTCGCCCTGCAGAAGGAGCAAGATAGCCAGTAAGCATCTTCATTGTTGTGCTTTTGCCGGCACCATTTGGCCCCAGGAAAGCGACGATCTCACCACGTGGAACACGAAACGAAATATCCTCCGCTGCAATGAAACTCCCGTAGTACTTGCAAAGACCATTCGCTTCTATCATTGCGTCCGAAATACCCGAACCACTATCGCTTACATCCTTCGATGAATTACTGGTTGTTGCCGTCATATCTCATACTCAATTCGGTCGTGTCAAACAGTTAATTTCTAGTTCCTCAATTGTCGTCATCGAGAAAAACTTCTACTTCGTTTCATTTTTATCGATTCTCACTGGCAAACAATCCCCCGCTCCCGAAACCGCTGGGGAACCGGATTCGACAGCCGTCTGCCACGGATCAGACATTTCTCGTTGCCAGCAGAGATGCGCCCGCCAATCATCTGACGTCGCAGGATAGTCCGATCTTACATGAACACCTCGAGTTTCAGTTCGAGCTAAAGATGCGTAGATCATAAGCCTTCCTACCTCAAGAAGATTCTGTAACTGCCATCCCTGAGGCCCAGAAAATTGTCTGTGTAAAACATATCGACACCAGCTATCAACTGTTTGGAGAGCCTCCCGCAGCGATTCTCCTGATCGCTCAACACCTACATGTCGCCACATCAGACTTCGCAGAGAATTTCGAATATCAGAAAGATCCAGCGGCTCCCCTCCGGGAACATCGGCTGGATCGACAGCATCTGCATGGGTAAGAAACGGAACTTCAAGATCGTTCTCATCCTTATTTCCTTTATCTGCTTTCTCCAGTTCCTGCGTTACTTGTTCACCCACACGGCTGCCAAAAACAAGACCCTCTAAAAGACTATTGCTAGCCAGTCGATTCGCACCATGTAAGCCACTCGAAGCAACCTCACCTGCCGCAAAAAGATGTGGAATCGATGTCTGGCCGTTTGCGTCTACAGCTACTCCACCAATCATGTAATGGGCCCCCGGACGAACAGGAATTCGATCCGTGGCAAGATCCAGACCAAACTTTCGGCAAATTTTATCCATGCCCGGAAACCTTTGCCGCACCATCTTGCTTTCAAGATGAGAAAGATCGAGGTATACATTCGAATGTGACGTGCGACGCATTACTTTTGTGATCGCCTGGGAAACAACATCACGAGGCGCTAGTTCAGCACGTGCATCGAATTCGGGCATGAATCGATGCCCATCACGATCTACTAAATATGCTCCTGCGCCGCGCACTGCTTCGGTAATAAGACTTCGGCTACCGCCAGCAATGTAGAGTACCGTTGGGTGGAACTGCATGAACTCCATGTCACGAACAACCGCACCCGCTCGCCACGCGAGTGCAATACCATCTCCACTAGCGCCCGCTGGATTTGTGGACTCACGAAATATCTGACCAGCTCCACCCGTTGCCAGAATAGTTTTTCTGGCCCAAATCATCGTCTTCCCACGCTGTGGATGCCACACAAGTGCGCCCCGACATACCCCTTTGTGAGTGACCAGATCGATTGTGAAAGTCTCTGGCCAAACGTTAACATTTGGTGTGTTTATAGCTCGTTGAATAACAGCTCGCATCACTTCGCGGCCCGTAGCATCTCCAAGGGCATGCACAATCCTGTGATGGCTATGCCCCCCTTCTTTACCAAGTTCAAGCTCCCCGTCCCGTTGGTCAAACTTGGTACCCCACTGAATCAACTCAGCAATTCGGGCTGGAGCCTCACGAATAATCGAGTCGACAATTTGAGGATTGCAGAGATCGCCACCAGCAGAAATTGTATCAGCGATATGGTTATCAAACCGATCGGCTGGATCAATGACACTCGCGATACCGCCCTGAGCCCATTGGCTTGATGAATCATCCAGATTATCTTTATTGATAACCAGTACTGAACGGCTTGCTTCGACGGCCAAAGCAGTCCGAAGCCCTGCAAGGCCTCCACCAAGTACAAGTACGTCGGTGAACCAATGAGGCACTTGCTTGCGATCAAAGGCAACTAAGTATCGGGGCCCAGCACATTCACTGCTCATTCACATCCACCTGACGACTACTTGCACCTTTCATAAAAGCCTTGAACCTTTCACGATACTCGTACGGAGGCTGAGTACGACGACTCTCAACCTGAACACCTTTTGAATCTTCTTCTATTTGACGAGAAGACCTGACCCTGTCCGGTCTTAGACCCAAGCTACGCAGTGTCTGCTCAAAGGCTTGCTTTTGACCCTGATTGCCGTTTACAGACGCTTTTTGCATATTGTCCCACCGTTGCAAGAATGCTTCTGCTTGCTCTCGTGTCCAACCAAGTTCTTTGAGCATTTCATCGTCTGTGGAACGTATAGAGTCACGGAGATGGTCCAGTGCAAGATCCGTTGCCTGACGCACTGCAGAAAGATTCTGGGACTCTGCATCCATAACTTCTGGCGATGGTGTATCACCTTGTGCTTTTCCTGTTCCTTGAGGCCCTCCACTCATACCGCCAGAACCTGCACTACCACTTCCTTCACTTGAGCCCGACGCACCGCCTGCACCATCATCGGTTCTGCTTCCACGTCCTTCACTACCAGATTGCTCTGTAGCATTGCCATCAGTACCGAGACCCTCGGATTGAGCACTCTTCCCCATGCCCCCGCTGCCATCTGTGGCAGACCGACTATTGGTACCCCTCTCTTCCGACTGACTACTTTGCGCTTGAGAACCTTCGCCTGGTTGGGAACCCTCACCTGGTTGAGAACCCTCGCCTGGTTGAGAACCTTCGCCTGGTTGAGAACCTTCGCCTGGTTGAGAACCTTCGCCTGGTTGAGAACCCTCGCCTGGTTGAGAACCCTCGCCTGGTTGAGAACCCTCGCCTGGTTGAGAACCCTCGCCTGGTTGAGAACCCTCGCCTGGTTGAGAACCCTCGCCTGGCTGGTCCTTTTCCTCTTGCCGACGGGGATTCTCTCCTTGTGCCTCGCCGCCCGCTGACTCCCTCCGTTTATGTTCAAGTATCCGCTCGATTGCTTCTCCGTCGTCCACTCCATCAGCAGACAGAGGATCTGCCTCCATTGCGTCTCGATTACTCTTGGCATCATTCGACGGTTGGCCCTGAGCCCCACCACCTTCATCTTTTTCATTTAGCGAATTCTCACTGCCCATATCTCGTTGCCGAGTCCCCGATTTATTCTGATCCGCTCCACCCTCTGTTGACTGCGTTTCCTGAGTATTGTCCGGATGATTCGGACTCGAATCACCTCCGTTACTTGTGGTTTGTGGTTCACCATTAGCGCCGCCCTCATTTTCCTCAGCAGACATACCAGATTGTCGACCCTGTCCCTCTTGGGCACCGGCACTCCCGCTCGCACTCTGATCCTTCTCTTCCGCTTTATCCTCACTCATTGTTTCGCCAGCCTGCTGCCGAGATTGACTTTCGTTCTCTGGGTTTTGCTTCTCAGAAGTGTCCTTGGGTTGGGCTGGTTTCTCTTCTGGAGAAGCCTTTCCATTTGAGCTACTCGGTACATCACGAGAAGAATCTTTCTGTGATGGCTGTTCTGGCTTTCTGTCTGGCCACAATTCTTCTGGATCCTTCGGCGGTGGGCTTTGTTCGTCAATTATGAGTCGCCGCCACGTCGTCGCTGTACTGTTTGGCTCTGGCTTTCGATTGTCATAGACCACCGCCCTGTACTCAATCACCTTCGCACCAGGAGCATCCTGAGCAGGTACAATGCGAGTACTCACCCGAACTTCACCATCTCCATTCGTCTGGTTTCCTGTTGCGCCAGGCTGCCACAAAACTTTATCCCGAATGAGACCAGATCCTTCTGGGCGAGTCTCAACAGCAACTTTGGAAAGTGCATAGTCCGGATCGATCGCCCGCACTCGAATCCTCATTGCTGCCCGAGAAGGCATTCGCTCTGAATCTGCCTCCGGAAGTTCAATGGCAACTTCAGGAGCAAGGTCTGGAAGAACCTCTATGCGATGAGTGAGCAATTCATCAACGACAGGAGCACGTTGCGCTCTGTTCTCAGAACGAGAACGAAAACGCAGTTGGTATGAAGGGTGTTCGGCCGACGTACGGTTTGCCGCCAACCGCAGCCGAAGAACCCCGGTTGCGACATGCTGATTTGCACTCGCTATAACCAAACGCAAATCATCGGAACGATTGGTATTAAGAAAGTTGACCCAGGCTGCATCAAGTGGCTGATTCGACTCAACGTCGAGCCGTGCTTCAGTACCTTCAATTGCTCGAAGATCACCCTGCCACTCAACAATCTGATCAGGCTGACCGGTGTATTCCGGAAAAACATAGTGCACTTTTTTTATTAAAAGTGAAGGAGCATCAACTACCCTTACATCAAAAGGTTCTGCCCTTGCGTCACCAGCTTCAAGTGTTACTCGTATTGACCGGGCGAGCCCGACACCACTTGAAGGAAGCCTTACCCAATGCAACTCACTGTCTGGCTGCCTCCGTAGACTTGCCTTCCATGGCTTTGCCTCCGGGTCACGTTTCCCATTATCAAGTAATGATGACACGGTCACAAAAGGGACTTCATCATCTCTGAGATAGCTTATCCCGGCTGATATGATTACTTGTCGACCCCGGATGAGTTCGACATTGCCCTTTTGCCACTGAAGGTGCTGCCTATCATCAAACATGTAGTTGCCTGGCGGCAAGGCATTCGATGTATTCTCTTCACCAGAAACAGTGGCCCAATAACATTCAACATCCTGAACAAAAACCCGAGAGGGAGCCGCCCAGCCAGACCAGGGAGCAAATAGTCTTGCAGCTGTTACAAATGGATTCTTCGGAGACAACAACGCGTAGAGCGTACCTGCAAAAACAAGACACGCGAGGATGGCTGCTAAAGAAACAAGATGCTGTTGATCAATGACTGCATCCGCGGGGATGGTTGTCATCTGACGTGCTGCTCTTTTATCGAGTGAGCGTGTTATGAGCTCTTTATGTGGATCAGTCGCATCCGGATTTACAAGAACCGCATTGACAAGATCATTATGGAGCTCTGGAAACTCAAGCTCTATCGATCTCGCCGCATACAGAACATTCACCCGATACCTGAGAATTGGTACAAGCCATTTCAATGCGAGCAATCCAACTCCAAAAAGGCCAACCAGTAGCCATGTCCAGCGGAGCCAGGCAGGCATTCCACCTGTTATCAACCAGTGCTCGAAAATAACACCGAACAGCAACCAACCAGATCCTGCGATAGCGGTCGTCAAAAGAAACGTTGCAACCGCCACACTTTTGTAATTTGAACTCGTTTCTGCAAGACGCTTATCGAGATATTTCGCGGCCCGCGAACGGTTCGCCCCCTGCCAATCATGCAGCACTAACTCCGAGTCAGCTTGGTTGCCTGCTGTTGCCATGGGATATCTCGCTTTGCCTCAAACACCGTCCACTCTGTAAAGAGCAGGCATACCCGGGACCCCAAAACCACCTGTCTTTTGACTCGTCTATTTATTGCCACGGGCATGGAACACGTTGACGTCACTAGAATAACTCTCCTATTGTACGACTCACAGCTGAAAAAAACCCCTTATTGTAGAATTGGGCCTAATTTCAAGATGCTTCCTGACGCAGAGAGTTTCCGACGACTGGTTGACGGAAGGGCCACTGGTCTTGTTGCCACCCTTGGCCGGACTGGTCTCTCTGCAATTGAAATTCCATACGAGGCTCTCGTTCGATTGCGTAACTATGGCTATGACCACAGCATACTTACCGTAAAAAAAGCATCCGCACCCGTTATTTCTGTCGGAAATCTCACTCTTGGCGGAACAGGCAAAACACCACTTGTTGCATGGCTGGCTCACTGGTTCGCTCAACACAACAAAAAACCTGCCATCATCAGTCGTGGCTACAAGGCTAAAACGGGTCAACTCAGCGATGAAGCAGCAGAATTAAAGATTCTCCTGCCGACCGTTCCTCACTACGCAAATAAGCAAAGAATTATTGCAGCGGGGGAGGCTGTTACAAAAGGTTCGGATGTCTTGCTCCTCGATGACGGATTCCAGCATCGGCAAATCAGTCGCGATCTTAATTTAATCACAATTGATGCAACTGATCCGTTCGGCTGTAATCGTATTTTTCCTCGCGGGCTTCTACGCGAACCACTTTGGGGATTGAAACGAGCAGACGCGTTGGTTCTGACACGAACGGACCAGGTATCAATAAAAACCAGGAACGAAATACAAGAACAGTGTTTTCAGTTCGTTGGATCACACGATAAACCATGGATTGAAACAGAGCACAGACCATCAAATCTTCGGCTCGTTGATGGAACAACACAGCCCCTTAAAACACTTCAAGACAAACGCATACTGTCACTATCAGCAATCGGGAATCCGGCCGCATTTCATAGAACTTTGACAACACTTGGACATGAACCAGTCGCCACGCTCACCTTTCCTGATCATCACACGTACACCACTGATGATATTCATCGCATTTCAGAAGAAACTGAATCCGTGGGGGCTGAGATCATCGTGACGACATTGAAAGATCTCGTCAAACTTCCTTTAGCAAGTGTTCGCAATAGACCGCTCTGCGCCCTCGAGATCGGCATACAATTCCAGACGGGACTTCAAGACCTTGAGTATCTTCTTAATAAGATTCCGTGAAAATTTAGGAAGAAAGTGTTCCAATGCGTTTTCTACGCGGAACTACCTTTTCTTTTTCTCATTGTGGACAGTGTGACGGCGAAGTCGTGAAGAATACTTCTTCAGATGGAGTTTTTCTCCACCAGACTTACGACGCAACGTATAGTTCACGTCACCGGTCTCTTCACACACAAGGTGAATCACTTCCAGCTTTTTTTTACTTTTAGCCATTCAATCATATCTCAAAAAGGGCAAACAACGGCGACACTTCATGAGAGAGTCTCGCCCAAGCCTATTAAAATAGAGGCTTCGTAACGCCTTCGCAAGCGGTGGCAGTAGTGTCCGGGTTGAAAAAGGTGACATCTTGCTAATCCTATGGAGCCTCTACCTTGTCACGGTCGATGCTAAAAAAGGCTATTTCGTACTAAAAACATGGTGCTTCTCCTCCAGGAGGCGTACCATCCATTAATCGGTATTGTCCCAAGCCATAGGTCTGGCAGCATCAAACGTAATGGCGAGCACAAAACCACCTCCTGAAGAAGGTCCGTTTCAATCACGACATATGGATTCTGCAACTTCAGGGGATCGTCGTGAAGAGACCGGATGGGCGGAAAAAGTCACTACAAGCAATAGTGTTCGATCTGTCTATCTCAGCCTGACCACACATCTCATCATTGCAATTATTCTGACACTCTGGGCCATATCCCCTGAGAACCAGTCGAATCGCCTGTCTCCGGTCATCATTGATTTCGGCACAGAGCCAGAAAAGGAATGGGGAGAGACCAACGGCGACGATAATACCGCGACTCTCCTCACGGAAGCTGATGAAAAAGATGATCCTCTTGAGCCGTCAGAAGAACGCTCTGATTCGAGTGACGTCGAAGTGACGGCACCCGATGAAAACCAGACGGAACAACGTATACAAAAAGCGCAGCCTATGGAGGAAATGGTCCCTGACAATACTGACCCTGAAAAGACTGCTTCAAAATCCCAGCCTAGCCTCAGACAGGTGAAGACTAAAGAACAACAGGCTCAAAGCAACAGCGGTATGCAGGGGAGTGGCGAAACTATGGCAACTGCTTCGCGAGCTGAAGCCAAAGTTGCTCTATCACATCGCTCAGGATCCGCACGAGGAGAAACAGCACGTGCTCGTGGTGGTTCACCAGCGAGTGAGGCCGCGATCGAACGTGGACTCTTGTGGCTTGCACGGCATCAAGCAGCAAACGGTGCCTGGTCGTTTGAACATCCTCACTGCATCGACCCCTTTGGACGCCCTTCGCAACAGTGCCTGTGTCGAACCAAGGGATACATAGACGGCCATACCAAAGCAAGCACATCTATTGCTCTCTTACCGTTCCTTGGAGCTGGAAATACACATTTAGATGGGCCCTACAAAGAAGTCGTGTACCGGGGTCTTGAGCAACTCAAGACAATACTCGACATCGAACTCAAAGAACTTCACCCTGACAATCCTGACTTTGTTTCCACTTTCTCTGGAGATCTCTATGGGTATGGGATCACAGCCCTTGTCATGGCCGAGGCCTTTGGCATGACCGGTGACCCCGACCTTGAACGCTATGTAAACGCATTGACTGTGTTTCTAGCACGACATCAGCACCCACTTGGAGGATGGCGATACGAACTTGGTCAGCCGGGAGATATCACGGTCACCGGGTGGCAGGTGGTAGCACTCAAGAGCAGCCAACTCGCCGGAGCGGCAGTTCATTCTGACATCTTTCGTCAAGCAGATAAATTTCTTGATAGCCTCACACCACCTGCACCCCTCAGCCGTCGAGGACGGGCCCAAGTTGTTGCAAACAAGATCGGCGGCCTGAACCGTGACCCAACGCGGTATCATTACCTCGCTTCATTTGCAAACTCCACAACCCGGGAACCTGGAGAATGCACGTCCGCGGTTGGCTTGCTCTGTCGGCTCTATACAGGGTGGAATAGTAATGACCCAAGACTCCTCCAAGGCGTCAACCAACTTCTCCAATCAAATACGCATCCTGCTTTGCTGCTCTACAGAAACTTTTACCTCGCGCAAATTTTACTTCATATTGATCATCCTGCATGGGAGCAATGGAACCGTCGTAATCGAGACTATCTCGTACAAATGCAGGTCACTGAAACAACGAGAATGAATCAGCGCAATCCTGCTTTTGGCAGTCCTCCCTGTGAAATCGGCAGTTGGTATCTAACCAATCCCAACGGCACTACTAAAAATGTAATTCGTGACCGCCACCTTGCCCCTGCCGGGAGACTCGCACATACGGCACTTGCCATTTTGACGCTTGAGGTCTATTACCGACTATTACCAATCTACAAACCGGTAGCAATTGAATAACCTCTCCACCCAAAGCCAAAAACTTCATGCGATTACATACATTTTTTTGGCTCGCAACGGCGCTGGCTGTCACCTTTTCTGCTATTAATTGGCTAGGACTTGCTGGTTGGTTGGCTGCGCTTGTCATATTTGGCAGCCTTGCAATGCACATTGCCGGAAATGCAATTGGTACCCGCATGCGAGAGGCCACGGATCGTGATCTTTCTCGTACTCATAAAGGGACGACCGTCATTGATGTTCCGGCCCCATGCCCTTCCCATCTCGAACGGCACTCACGAACAGGTTGGCTATTGCCAATATCGGTCAGCATTGGTGGATTGATTGGAGGGGCATCAGGCGCAATCGCCCTATCTCTTATGACATCCTCATCTTTTGCAGGAACACTTTTGGGAGGTCTCTCTTCGGCCGTGCTTGGTGGCATCTTCGGCTTTCTGATTGCAAGCTTTGTTGACATCTTGAGGACGTCGGTACGTGAATCTCTTGATGCGGAGCGAAGAAGCACCGAAGAGAACCCAAAATAGCGACTGGCAAGACGTTTCCTGCTCAATTAGGCTCTGCTTCAGAGCATTCTGAACGTCTCTCTGGGGAAGTCCATGGACACCGTGGAAACTGCACGAATACCGTGGTAAATTAAATTGCACATTTTTTAAAAAAACGAAGGAAGTCACCATCTATGTCAAAACCACACAGAACAATCAAAAAAGCGAATCATGGTTCAAGGCCAGCGAACAGTAAGGCAAGAAAAGCAAAACGAAAGCACATCAAGACGTAACAACCGAAAACGATTCTCAAGTGCAATACTGACCATTAGTCTCCGCAACTAGTTACTTCCACTAAGACCATTTCTGGAGCAGCCTTCCGTGCCCCCTCGCGACTATATCATTCATCCGAACGAATATGACCTCAGTACTATCATTGCTGATATTGAGGAGATTCGTCGCTACAACCAGCAACGTTTTGAAATGGAACAGTTAACGGCAATTGTTCATGAAGACAAAGATCGCGGGCTTTGTGTTGGTTATAAAGACACGACAGCAGAAGAATTCTGGGCCCGAGGGCATTTCCCAAATGTTCCGTTGATGCCGGGAGTCATCATGTGTGAAGCAGCTGCACAACTCTCTAGCTACTTCTCTCAAAAGCATCAATTGCTTGAAGCAGAAATGATTGGCTTTGGTGGCCTGGAAGATGTTCGGTTTCGAGAGCCCGTTCGACCAGGCGAACGACTCGTTATTGCTGTGGAGCGGGTACGGGTACGGCCCAGGGCGATGATCGTTTGTCGTTTTCAGGGACTGGTCGATACCAACATTGTTGTGGACGGTGTGATCAAGGGCGTTCCTCTGCCAGTTGATTTCCTTGCAGCCAACCAGACCACATCAACGTCCTGACTCCTCTGGCTCTTTCCCAACAATTGCCATGCCACGGCGCCACCCTAAAAAGCCACCAAAAGACCTCGATCTTTCACGGAATTTGCGGGTCCTAGCTGACCTGGAATCCCCTCTTGATCCGACAACACTCTTTTGTCAATCAGGCCCTGTTGAATTGGAAGTCGGAACAGGAAAAGGGATGTTTTTAACTTCCGTTACCTCAGCAAGCCCAGATCGAAATTTTTTAGGAATTGAGGTAAGCGCTGGCTACGCCAGAATGGCTGCCTCGCGATTAGCCTCATCAAATACGGCAAACGGTGTTGTTCTTCACGGCGATGCCATGGATCTGGTCCGACATTCGCTCCCCAACGCATCGTTATCGGGAGTCCACGTTTATTTCCCAGACCCGTGGTGGAAAGCCCGGCATCGGAAACGCCGAATCTTAAATCCAGAATTTCTCGAACATGCTGGTCGGATCATGCAATCTGGGTCACAGCTTCATATCTGGACTGATGTTGAAGAGTATTTTCATGAAGCGACGAGCGCTGTCGATGATACTTCACTATTCGACCAACAGTCTGATGAGTCTCCAGGTGGTCCGGAAACCACATACCGCACTCATTTTGAGCGACGCACGCGACTTGCAGGTGCTCCCGTATGGAGAGCTGTTTTTGGACGCAACGAAACACCGCCTCAGAAAAGTCGACTTATAGCAAAACGGCTCGGCTGATTGAATTCATCGCAGTCTGTACTGGAAAATCACTATGATTTCAGAGCGTCTTTTTGCTGTCTGTGGTTACTCGTTGAACAAGAAGGCGGTCAATCCGCCGACCATCCATATCAACAACCTCGATTAATAAGCCATTCCATCGAAAGGCATCACCAACTGACGGAATCTTTTCAAGTTCATCGAGAACGAGGCCAGAAACAGTCGAGTAATCCCGTGATCCCCCAGGATCAGGAAGGGCCATCCGACCAAAAAGGTCATCAACCGCAAGACTACCATCAACAAGCCACGATCCATCTTCTCTTTGAACAAATTCGCTGTTTCGGTCGTGATCATGTTCATCTCGAATTTCCCCGACAAGCTCTTCCATGACATCTTCCAAAGTGACTAGTCCCTCTGTGCCACCGTATTCATCTAAGACTATTGCTAACTGATTCCGTTCTTTTTGAAAAAGTTCAAGGAGGCGATCAAGCGGCATGGTCTCAGGAACAAAAAGAGCTTTATGCATCATCTTTCTCAACTCGATCGGCCATCCCATCCAATTCTGCCGAAGGACATCACGAATCGAAACATAACCAAGAATTTGGTCCAGAGATCCTTCATAGACAGGCAACCTTGAGTAACCCGCCATTGCTATAGCCCCCAAAACCTGATCACCTGGCGTATCGATATCGATAGCATCAAGATCAATCCGTGGTCGCATGATGTCCCGTACCGTTCGCTCACCTAATCGCAAGGCTTCTGCTGCAACCGCCTGCTCAACAGCTTCAAGAACACCCTCTGCTCTACCTGCCTCCAAAAGATGCTCAATGTCATCGACAGAAACACTTGGCTCATCTTGCTTGTGCGCCCGAAGCATAAACAAAACAGCTGATGTTGAAACCCCCATGAGCCATACAAGGGGACGCGTCACGGAGGCAAAAACCTGCATAACTGGGGCCGCAAAGCGGGCAACATCTTCAGCACGACGCAACGCCAAACGCTTTGGAACAAGCTCTCCAAAAAGTAGCGTACAGAAAGAAAGCAATACTACGAATGTAGTTAGAGCGACTGAATGCGCGATGGGCTGAATTGCCAGCGGTCCGTTAGCAGCCAACCAGTTGGCTATATTGCTCACTACCTGACTGCCACCATAAGCAGCGGCAAGAGTCCCAACTAATGTGATACCGATCTGAACAGTGGGCAAGAATTTATCTGGACTACTTGCCAGATCAAGCGCTTTCCGAGCCGCTTGGTCACCATGTTCAGAAAGGCGTCGCAATCGTCCCTTCCGACTCGCGACAATTGCCATTTCAGCACCCGAAAAAAAACCGTTTGCCAGAATCAAAACGAAAACGATCAGTAGTTGCTCGACCATCGTTAGGTTAGTTTCGTGATTCTTGGGTTAGTGGTGGGTGGCTTCGTGAAGTAGGTTCTTCACGGCATATTACTACTAAATCATCTCGGTGTATTACTTCGTCGCACGCGCAAACGCCAAGGATTTCTAAAACTCTGTCAGTCTTCAGGCCTCGTATCCGATCAAGATCACTTGACCCATAGTTCACAAGCCCACGCGCAAAACAACTACCATCAGTTGTTTCAAGTGTCACAACATCACCAACGACAAAATCTCCGGATACAGCCAGCACGCCAGCCGGTAATAAACTGCTACCTCGCTCAAGGACAGCATGCTTCGCACCCGCATCAACAACAAGTTTACCCGATACTGATGCAGACCACCCCAGCCAGCGTTTCTTCGCAGGCATCAGATCATTTTTGCCAAGAAAAAAAGTACCTACATCGTGTCCCTGTACAAGTTCCTGCAAAATGGATTCTTGTCTGCCTGAACCAATAAAGCAGTGAATACCAGCCTCATTCACTGTTTTCGCCGCCTTTAACTTGCTGGCCATGCCACCCTTGGAAATACCCCCTGAACAATCATGCACCATCGACTCAATCGTTGAATCTATTTCACGTACCGTCGAGATCCGCTGTGCCTCTGGATTCTTTGGATCCTGATCAAATAATCCCTCCACATCCGAGAGCAACACCAGAGCATCTGCACCTAGAAGGGTTGCGACTAATGCTGCTAACTGATCATTATCACCAAAAGTTGTCTGAAGTTCAGCTGTACTGACCGAATCATTCTCATTAATGATCGGAATTGCACCATATTTAAGAAGAGACCGAAGTGTATTTCGGATATTTAAATATCGACCCCTGTCATGCATGTCATCCGCAACAAGAAGCAACTGCGCCACATGCCGGCCGAAGCTTCCCAACGAACGCTCATATGCCTCTGTAAGACAACTCTGGCCGACTGCGGCAACCGCCTGCAATTCAGGGAGTGTGCACGGACGAGTGCTTAATCCAAGGCGGCCCATCCCAGCCCCAACTGCCCCAGAACTCACAACAACTATTTTTTTTCCACTCGTGAGAAGTTCGTGACATTGCTGCCCAATCTTTTCAACTCGTCCGACATCGAGAAGTCCCTCCTCGGTAGTGAGAACACGAGAACCAATCTTCACAACAACAAGTTGCGCGGACTGCACAGCCTCCTGTCTTTGTGGATTGATCATAACTTGAACACTGGGTGTACTGGTCAAAAAGTAATTAACTACACAATCGCAAAACCATTATTGTGGATTCTAAAAGAATTCCTGAAAGGCTTTAGATCACTGGACATGTGGCTCTTCCCTGTCAGCTTTTTTTGTCGCGAATTATCGACTTCATAAAAGCGGTCAAACGGTACACAGCACCAATTATTCATACGTCATTATGCACATTGATAAGAGACGCATCAGTGCGAGCAGTTGAATCGGAGCCGAATCGAGAAGTATCGTTCCGGCTAGCGGCCACTCTCTCCATATAGGCTGCATCGATATCACCTGTTACATACTTACCATCAAAAACTGAACATTCGAAGGTTTCGATTTCTCGATTCCCAGCCTGCGAACACTCTACCAAGTCGTCGAGATCTTGGTACACAAGCCAGTCTGCATTAATGACTTCAGCGACTTCCTCGTCCGTACGATTGAAAGCTACAAGCTCCTCAGAGGTCGGCATATCTATTCCGTAAACATTTGGAAAACGTACAGCTGGAGCTGCGGAACAGAAATACACCTTCTGCGCACCTGCATCACGTGCCATCTCAATGATCTGCGAACACGTAGTTCCCCGGACGATTGAGTCATCAACAAGGCAGACCACCTTGTCTTTAAACTCTAATGATACCGGACTCAGCTTTTGCCTGACACTTTTCTTCCGAACAGCCTGCCCCGGCATGATGAAAGTACGACCTATATAACGATTCTTAATAAAACCTTCCCGATAGGGCACGCCCAGACTTTCTGCAAGTGACATCGCAGAGGTCCGACCAGAATCCGGGATAGGCATAACAACGTCGATGTCATGATCAGGACGATTACGCATTATTTTTTCTGCTAGTTTTGTTCCCATACGAAGTCTTGTTTTATAAACAGAAACTTCATCAACTATTGAGTCTGGTCTCGCCAGATACACATGCTCGAAAATACAAGGCGTGAGTGATGCGTGGTCAGAACATTGACGCATATGGCAGTTGTTGTGCGTATCAAAGAAGACTGCTTCTCCTGGAGCAACATCTCGCTCAACCTCAAAGCCCTGAGAAACCAAGGCCACCGACTCTGACGCAACCATGAAGTCCCGGCCAGCATCTTTATTTTTTTTGGAACCAAAAATTAGGGGCCTAATTCCGAATGGGTCACGGAAACCAACTATGCCATACCCAGTGATCATTGCGACCACAGCATACGCTCCTCGACAACGATTATGAACACTACGAACCGCTTCAAACACGCCCTCTGGCGTGAGCTTTTGCTGGCCGACTTTATGCAATTCATGCGCAAACACATTCAAAATTACTTCGCTGTCACTCGATGTATTGATATGCCTCAAGTCGGACTTATAAAGCTCTTCTTCCAACTCATCGGAATTCGTGAGATTGCCATTATGAGCGAGGGCAATCCCATACGGTGAGTTGACATAAAACGGCTGGGACTCCGCGGAGCTGTTACAGCCTGCAGTTGGGTACCGCACATGGCCAATACCCATAGGACCGACAAGCCGGCGCATGTGATCTTGGCGAAAAACGTCGTAGACCATCCCATTCGATTTTCGTAACGACACCCTGTCTTCTGCACAGGTCATAATGCCCGCGGCATCTTGCCCTCGATGCTGAAGCACTGTTAAGGCATCATAAAGATTTTGATTCACATCTTCATGAGCAACTATCCCAACAATACCGCACATGTGTTTCTCGCGCTGTGAACTAGATATGCCTCAACCGCAATTAATTGAACTACTGCCGTTTTTTTGAACATTCAGGACAATCGCAACAAATTCGACTCACTCATTAACTCACGACCGTATCTTACCAGCAATTCAAAGGACTGAAAAAACTTTGTGCGTAGTAAAAATTTTTTGTTTAAAAAACAGGACACGGAATACCCGCAGGCTTTTCCCGAAAACCACCCTCGCGCGTCACACATGCCAGCTTACCCACAGGGCCAACTTCCCAGTTGGCTACAAGACGAATGAAAAACGTCGCTGCTAGAGGCATTAATTACAGCATATAAGCTGAGAATTGCTTTAGGTCCTGTCCAGAACGTCGTCGAGAATAAAGGGTTGCGGAAATGGCTCGTCTAGCTGCTCGAGCAACTCGCGATAGGTACCAATGATCTCGATAATATCTTCCTGGGTCATCGCATCCTTACGAAGTACATCCGAGTCATCCAGCACTTTACGCCACGCTTTGAAGGCTTCCTCAAATGCCTGCTTCGCTGGCTGCAGACGAGCCTCCTCGTAATCTTTCTCTGCTCGCCACGTCGCCTCACGTGCCTGCAAGGCTAAATCGGTGACACTCATCTCACACGTTGCCCGCCAGTAATCAAAATTCACAATATCTCGATACCGATTGATGATATCTGCAGTTTCAGTGGCCTCTACATACTCCTCAGCAAGACGCTTCGCTTTGGCACGAGTCTCTGGAGCCGCATTTTGAGCAACTATTCGCCACGTGACTTTCATTTTCCTTTGTGCGTCTGCTACCAGTTGTTGCTCTTGCTCTGTCCGGTCCAAGGGAGGGACCTGCAATGCCGACCTTTGCTCCTCACTCAACGCGCTCTCTCGATCAGACTCCATTTCAGCAAACTTCCCCGGGAGTAGTTCCTCCAGTTGTTTTGCCAAGCGTTCTGCTCGGGCTAACTCGGCCTCTCGCAGCCCCAAGCGAATCGGGACGTCCCAACTTGTTGGGATCTGTCTCACAGCAAATCGTCGCATTTCCTCGGCCGCCAGTTCCCAACCGTCTCTTGCTTTATCATCAAAAACACCATCTGATTCCAATGCACGGGCGTAATTGATCGCTGTCATCATTGGCTCAGAATGAAAGATTAATGGCGTCGTTTTAAGCGGCGCACCTGAGTCAACAAGTTTTTGCGCTGCCAGATACTTCTCACGACCAACTAACCAGTTATCTCGTTCGATAAGCGTTCTGCCAGGACGATCTCTCTCATGAAAATCGTCGTCTGCCTTAAAAAGACGACGGTACTGGATTTTCTCATCTGCACGACCAATCTTTTGCCCGATAAACCATCCCATTCGTCCAAGCAACCGCGGTTCACGGGTGTTAAAGAAAACCCCCTGCCTGAGAAATTCAATACCTTTCATAACCCACGCATAGCGGTCGTGATAATCATCAAATTGAACTGAAATATTGTAAGAAAGATTATGAGCCTGGAAGTCCCAGACTGAATAAAAGTTGGGTTGCAGTTTTGTCATCTGTTCCAAAACAGCCGACAAATTTGTCCAATCTTCGACTTTCTTGTAGAAGTTCGCTCGATCCCAAAGCAGCGTCACTGCAATGTTTTTCAGCCCAAGTGTTGCTAATCGCATCGTTTCACTCGTTGGATCAATTTCTCCCAAGTCAGCTTGAGACAGTTGTGCTTCTGTCCTGAGCCGTGCCAGGTAACCACCAGGATTAGAAGAATCACGGGGCTGACTCAGGGCAGAGAGCGGCACAAGCAGGACCGCTATCAGCACGAGTGCTACAAGTGTATCTGGCCGCAACCCAAGCCAAGAACCTCTATCCTGATGTTTCGATTGCGTAGGATGACTACTATTTCTTTCAGTCATGATGCCACCTCGCGGGCTTTAAGGATGAATGCTCCAGCAATGAAAAATGCTACAAGATACCCGAGTGTTTCAAATGCGTGCTGACCAATCAGATTCAGTGGGATGTCAAAACCACTCGCTACGAAATTACTTGTTCCTAATTCTGACAAAGATGGAAACAAGGATGCGGCGAGCCGCATTGGTGCAAGCAAAAACGTGTCTATTGTTTTCATAGCTGTCACAAAAGGCGTTTGATCTAACTCCACAACGATACTCGCCTGAGTGACGATCCTATACAGAGATTCAATAGGGCCACCACCGGGCATTTCAAAGCTATCGCCTGTCAACTGCGCATCGAAGAGACCTTCGATAAAACTACGGAACTGACCAATCAGTACGATGGACAAGGTTGCCAGCAAGGCGACCGGTCCTGCAAGAAATGTACTGAACATGACTCCAATTGCTGCGACTAAAAGCATTGCAAACCAAATCCCCAAACAACTCTTTGCATAATTCAGAACAAACGAACCATTACCACTGCGAAGATAAAAATCCGCCTGTGCGACACCGTAATACTGTGCTGGTTCGAGACACTGCAGCACAATCTCTACTCTACCGTCAGAGATAATGTCACTAAACAAATCGACTTTTCTTGTCCCTCCGTCGGCTGACGTTGCGACCAAAGTTCTCGGTATCAGGAGGGAATCAATGGTGAATTCTTTGGCTGTGAAATAAATCGGATCGCTCTGTAATCCCGTTGAGGGATTCCGGACACGGACACTCCCAGCAATACCCTTCTCAATGTCTCCCTTATAGGTTCTGAACACCCGGACAATCATTTCAAGGGGCAAGCCCTGTGGAAACTCTGATGGTGTAATACCATCAAATGTCCAGATTGCCGCAGCCAGAGAACCACCCTCAATGTATTGACGATAGGACCATTCTGCCCCAACGCTTATCCCCTTGTCGCTCGGCCGACCTTCTCGATCAAGAAAGCGTAACGTGCCGCGCAGCGGCCTTCTCGCCTCAAGCAGACCTTCGACTGAACCGACTTTGTAACGAGCAGTTTCTCCAGTACCGCCTATGCGTTGGATCGCATGCCTGTGGCCTTGGGTCGTATCTGTTGCGCCATTCCCATTTGCATCAAGTTCGACACGGTGCCGATGTCCACGATCAAGACTGGTACGACCCTCGAAACCCGTCACACGGCCATTTTCTAGTCGCTCTTCCAGAAGGTCGGCTCCAGACACTTGGTGACTGTGACTGACACTTCGCACAACAAAGGCCCAACCGACGCCTCCCATGATCACAAGCAGGACAGTACCGACAATAGAAAACCCAAGTATTCTTCCGAAGACAATCTCGCCAGTGCGAACCGGTTTGGTTGTCACCGTCTGAATGGCCTTCGCCTTGACATCAGCAGGCAGACTAAAAACGGAAAGCACTAAAACCACCAGGCAAACTAAGAGATTTGTGGCAGAAAGAATAAAACCTAAATAAAGCTTTCCCGGATTAACACTTTGTGGGTCCAGAAACCAACCAGCAAACAAGACAATGACGGCAAAAAGGCCAAGGACAATAAGCACGTTACGGCGAAGTGATTCTTGAATCGCTAAACGCGCCAAGGCCCAAATACGACGCATCGACATGCCAAGAAGATCTGTTATCCCAGCCAGCACGCCCCGATAAACGCGATCGCCAGCCGCGAGTGGTCCGGAAACGGCTGACATCGAAACCCACGCCAAGAGAGCTGCGAAGACAGAAACTAAAAACGCAACCAGCATGTAGGATGCAAGTGCGGGGCCAAACCAAGTAACGAATGTTGGTATTTCCTGTTCAAGAACCATCGATTTCAGCGCTCGTTTGTAAATCAGGTAAAAATTTGATCAATGGACACGTTCATCGTACGTGCGATCTGCTTATTATTTGCAGAAACAATACGATTTATCTTTCACGAATCACGAGTGGGGCCAACCAGTTTGAGTTATCAATCCTGCCGTGCCCTTCGACCAGGCCTCGACTCAGTATCTCGAACAATCTCAAGAAACAAATCCTCCAGAGTCGTTGTTGGGCTACCAATTTCAATCCCGGTACCGCCATGACGCTCTATAACTGCACGAATTTCATCATGTGCCTCTGCAGGAAGGCCAGTTGAACGGATTTGCGTTATGTCGGTCACCCGAAGTAGTTCATCAACACGCCCAAGTTCTTTCAGCTCACCTTGATGGAGAACGGCTATACGATCACACACATCCTCAACATCTGCCAAGAGATGAGAACACATAATAACGGTCTTCCCTCGCTCTTTGAGATCGATGATTAGATCCTTCATTTCACGAGTACCTATTGGATCCAGCCCACTTGTTGGTTCATCGAGAAGAACAAGTTCGGGGTCATTGATGAGTGCTTGAGCAACGCCAATACGTCGAGTCATACCCTTCGAGTATTCCCGCAATTGCCTTTTCTTATCACGCCCAAGTCCAACCATTTCAATGAGCGCATCGGCTCGACGCTTTCGTTCCTCGGGTGGCATGTCAAACAGCCGTCCGTAGAAATCCAATGTTTCTTCAGCGTCAAGAAATTTATAAAGATAGGACTCTTCGGGAAGGTAGCCGATGCGGTCATTCTTTGAAACATCTGTGGCATCTTTATTAAAAATTACAGCTTCACCAGATGTTGGAAAAATCAGACCGAGTAGCAGTTTCATTGTCGTTGTTTTTCCCGAACCATTTGGTCCGAGCAAGCCGAAAATTTCACCTTGGCGAATCTCGAGATCGAGAGGTTTCAACGCAACTTTCTTGCTCCGTCCCCAGAAGTCACGATAAGTCTTTGAGAGATTTCGAGCCTCTACAACGACCTCAGTCGACTGTGCACTCTGAGTTTCTGCCTGCTTGTCCATATCAGCCCTGTCTCCATTACATTGTCAGCGATAATTTTGTGACGAATTATGTTTGCCTCGAGTCGCCCCACCACAGCTACACTTGTAACCCAAAACTGCCTGTTTGTTGAGGGGCAAGTGGCATGCGTAGACTATTTGTACCATGAGCCAGCACACTCATGCCCACAAATGTGGGGGGTAGATTGGCAGATTTTGTGCTAATTGTGGTTCAAAAGAAAACCACTCCGCTATTCAACGCTCACCAGAAGAGCGGCGGTGAGCGTTTTTCTGCATACCATTCACCTGCTTTTGAACCACGCCAACCACCTGACGGGCGGCAAAAAGTTCTGCCTGCGTGAAATATCTTTGATCAGGAACACCTCCCGGGCGATCAATTACTTCAGCGGCCAGTTTTTGCCATGACAGTCCGCTCGAAATATTCCATGCAGCTGCTTGGGCAACTTTGAACGGAATTTCACCACGACCAAACGAATCGAGTAGAGCCGCCAACGCTGGGTCGTCTGAAAATGACTCCAGAGCGGCCAAGCGATATGGAATACGTGGTGATGGTTCACGCTTTCCGTATTCAAGACAGACCGTAGCTACCTTCACAACTTTTGTTTTCTCTGGTGGAACGGAGAACATACCGCCGCCCATGCCGCCCATGCCACCACCCATGCCGCCGCCCATACCGCCGCCCATGCCGCCACCCATGCCACCACCGCCAGCGGCTTGACCCCCGCCGCCGCCGCCCATGCCGCCGCCCATGCCGCCGCCGCCCATGCCACCACCAATACCACCACCACCAAACTGCGCTAAAACAGGAACTCCTACAAACGCTTTTGGTAAACGAAGTGTCAGCGGTTGATCAGATTTATTATCAATGACGATCTGCGCTGAGCGAGAGTCGTTAGGGATATATTTCACATCGACCAGCCCTGCTTTTTCCGCATCGAGTATGTCTTGGCTTGCAACAACTGATGACTGGGCCGAAGAAAGGCCATCAGCGAAAGACTGCGGTACCACACAAGCAGTAAAGAAAAAAAATAAACTGAATCCAGCGATGTATGATCTCATACGAAATCTTCCCAGTCGTAAATGTGCGAAGGCCCAGCATGCAGGAAAAGATTTTTTCCTCATCCGCCATGCAACAGTGACGCGCAGTCCGAGCAACTATTCCTTCTAAGTATTGCTTCGGCTGTTAGCAAAGGGAAATCTGACCAAGTCGACCAGATGTATTGCTCCGGCGGAATACAGCGTTGAACGGTGTTATGACGACTTTAACGCTTAGAAAACTGCGTTCCGCGGCGAGCACCACGAAGACCGTATTTCTTTCGTTCTTTCATTCGACCATCACGAGTCAGAAGCCCACCTTGACGAAGTGGCTCTGCAAATTCAGCATCAAAGTCCTTGAGAGCACGGGCGATCCCGAGGCGGCACGCACCAGCCTGCCCCGAAGCACCACCACCGTTCACCGTTATATCAACATCAACTGTCTTCTCTTGACCGACGTGCCCGAGAGCACCAGAGACCAGTCCTCGATCTTTCAAAGACGGAAAGTAAACATCTAGAGGACGTTTATTCACAGTAATTGCTCCGGCACCAGAGCGCAACCGAACTCGAGCAACCGCAGACTTACGTCGACCAGTCGCAATCACATTGCCTGCTAAGTCCACACGTTTCTTCGGCAGTGATGACGCAGGGGCCGTCGGAGTAGCAACTGCGGGTGATGGTGTAAATTCTGTTGAAGAATCGGTAGACATACTGTCGGACTCCAGATTGATATATACAGGTATTTCTTAAAATTTAGTTTACAGGCCAACAGTACAACGCGTACCAAGTTCTTTTGGCTCCGGCAGTTGCGCTTCATGAGGATGATCAGGGCCGGCATACACTTTCAGCTTGCTCAGCATACTACGGCCTAGCTTATTTTTTGGCAGCATACGTCGCACTGCTTCCTCAAGAATAAGCGAAGGCCGACGATCACGCCGTTTCTCAGCTGTCTCAACTTTCAGTCCAGTGTAACCCGTATACCAGCGATACTCTTTCTGCTGCCACTTGTTCCCACCGAATTCAACTTTTTCAGCGTTCACAACAACAACATAATCACCAGTATCGACATGTGGCGTGTACGTTGGCCGGTGCTTGCCCATTAAGATCGTCGCGATGTCACTCGCAAGACGTCCAACTCGTTTTTCATTGGCATCTACCAACCACCATCGTTGTTCGACTTCACCGGTTTTGGCCATGAATGTTTTATTCATCGTATTTTTCACTTTTCCTTGGTTCGGCAAAGTGGCTTCTCACACCGCAGCCACACGAAACTGCCAGATCATTAGACTCCCTACTTTGGAGTACTCTTCTGGTTTCATGCGGACATTCTTTTGCCTGAGCCCCGAAGAATACCAGCGTAACAACAACTTCTCAAGCCTCCCTCATACTCACCGCAGGATGGCGCCGATTTGCCTACTGACGCCAAAAAGTGCAGAATCTCAGCAACCAGCAGTTTGAGGCGTTAAGTCACTCCTCGTTAAGTCACTCCTAATGGTACCCATACCACAATTGCTGCTCTGTTGTTACTAGTCATTCAGCGATCGTCCTATTCCCCTTTAATCTCGAGCCACTCAATGAAAGTAGCGGTCATTAAGGAACTTTTCCCCGGTGAGCACAGAGTCGCTCTTGTTCCTGCAGTCGTCAGCACTCTCGTTAAAGCCGATCACGCCGTACTCATCGAGAGTAACGCGGGGCTTGCAGCTGGTTTCAGTGACGCCGATTACGAGCAGGCAGGAGGAAGAATTGTTGATCGAGACGAGGCCTTTCAAGCCGACTGCGTACTCACTGTTCGCACGTGCGGAGCCGCCGGTGAAACATGGGAATCAGACCGAAAAAGAATGTCCGCCAATTCAGCAATTATCGGCATGGCTGACCCCCTCGGCAACTGTGAAGCGTGTCTTGAAGACGCCAAGACTGGAGCAACTATCTACGCGTTGGAACTTGTTCCTCGTATTACGCGTGCCCAAAGCATGGATGTTTTATCAAGCCAAGCAAATATTGCAGGATACGAAGCTGTCCTTCTCGGAGCTACTGCGCTCAAGAAAATCCTGCCAATGATGACAACCGCGGCTGGAACAATTCGTCCTGCCAAGGTACTCATTCTTGGAGCTGGCGTCGCGGGGCTTCAGGCGATCGCAACAGCCAAGCGGCTTGGTGCACAGGTTCTTGCTTATGACGTTCGGCCTGCAGTGAAAGAACAGGTAGAGAGTCTCGGAGCAAAATTCGTTGAGCTCGACTTGGAAACGGAATCGAGTGAAACCAAGGGTGGATACGCCAAAGCCATGACTGAAGAGTTCTATAAAAAGCAGCAAGAACAGCTTGGCAAAGTCATAGCAGAATGCGATCTTGTTGTTACCACGGCCCTCATACCAGGCAAACCGGCACCAATACTGATTACTAAAGCAATGGTCCAGGGTATGCAGCCGGGGAGTGTGATTGTGGACCTCGCAGCCGAGCGAGGCGGTAATTGTGAGATGACCACTCCTGGCGAAACAACCAGTTTCAACGGAATGACGATCCTTGGGCCAACCAACCTTCCAGCCGAGGTGGCCACGCACACCAGTCAACTCTACTCAAAAAACATTGTTACCTTTTTAAACCATCTCGTTGGCTGTGGTTTCCCTCAGGAAACGTCAGATGACGAAATCTGCCAGGAAACACTGGTCGCTCGGAACGGAGAAGTTGTTCACGCCCGCGTGAGAGACCTCGCTGGAATGTCACAACTACCATGCGAATCATCTTCACAAGAAGGCACCGACAACGGTTCGTCTTCCTAATCCTCTTAAGTACAACCCGACATCTACCTCTTGCATAGCCACGAGATCACGTAATGAATATTGTCTTGCTTGCCAACGTACTGCCGCTTTTGGCAACGGCACCAACTCCTGGTGAAGATCCGGCCTCTCGATTCATCCGGCTTCTTACCGTTTTCCTCTTGGCGATGTGGGTTGGCTTTGAAGTCATTACGAAAGTCCCTCAACGTCTTCACACTCCTTTAACGAGTGGTTCGAATGCAATTTCTGGTGTTACGGTTGTTGGTGCTCTGGTTGTCGCAGGCAGCCTCACGACAGGATTCGGCACCTTGTTTGGACTCATGGCAGTCTTGCTGGCAATGATAAATGTCGCCGGAGGCTTTGTTGTAACGCACAGAATGCTTGAAATGTTTAACCCCAAAAAAAAGTAGTGCCGCTGGTTATCGCTTCTACCCTTTCTGTTATCTAAAAAGGATTCCTTATGTCGAGCCAGGCATGGATCAATCTCGCCTACCTCACCGCTTCAATGCTGTTCATTGTTGCTTTCAAACAAATGAGTGGGCCGCGGACAGCAGTTCGCGGCAATCTTCTTGGTGCCGCAGGTATGGCCATTGCGATCGTAGCTGCTTGCTTCGAACAGCCGGTTACTATGAGTATCGCCGCTCATGGCATCTGGCCGCTCCTCTTGCTGGTACTCTTTGCTGCAATTGGCGGTGGCATTGGAGCAACAATGGCGATTCGCTGGCCAATGACCGGAATGCCACAGATGGTTGCTCTCCTCAATGGGTTTGGTGGAGCTGCTTCAATGCTCGTTGCTGCTGCCGAATTAACCAGTACTCGAGCAATTGCCAGATTTGGAGACGGTGCTAGCCAGGCGGTCGCAGTCACTTCACTTGAGCCGTGGACGCAGTTTGCAATTGCAATCGGTCTGGCGTGCTTTATTGGATCGGTTACCTTGACCGGAAGTCTTGTCGCGTTCGGGAAACTTCACGAGTTGCCACAATTCAAAAAACCTTGGGATAGCCCCAATAGACAATGGATTAGTCTGGCACTCGCACTCGCTGCTCTTTTTCTGCTGTGGGGAGTATTCAGCACGTCCCAACTCCTCTTTTTCCTTCTTCTTGTACTTGTTGCAGCTGCCCTCGGAGTCACGCTCACACTTCCGATCGGGGGGGCTGACATGCCAGTGGTCATTTGCCTCCTTAACAGTTACTCGGGGCTGGCTGCTGCGGCCGCTGGTTTCGTTATCGACAATTCAGTTCTGGTGATTGCTGGATCGCTTGTCGGAGCCAGTGGTCTCATTTTAACGGCTATCATGTGTCGAGCTATGAATCGCTCACTCGTCGGTGTGCTGTTTGGTGGGCTAGGTACGACCACTACCATCGATGCTGACGAAGTCTATGCCGGCAAGATAAAGTCTGCTGACACTGAAGAGTTGGCCATGGTACTTGAGCAAGCAGATCGTGTTGTTATTGTGCCAGGCTATGGTTTAGCTGTTGCTCAAGCGCAACATGCAGTCAGGGAACTCGCTGATGTCCTTGAGGAGCGAGGCACATCCATTGCGTACGCGATTCACCCGGTTGCCGGCAGAATGCCAGGTCATATGAACGTGCTACTCGCTGAGGCAGACATCCCGTATGAACAACTCTGTGAGATGGATGACATTAACCCCACTTTTCCTGAAACCGATGTGGCCATTGTTATCGGTGCCAATGACGTAGTGAACCCTGCTGCTCGTAATGATCCAGACAGCCCGATTGCAGGCATGCCTATACTCGATGTCGATAAAGCGCAAACAGTCATTGTTATCAAGCGATCACTTTCACCAGGATTTGCCGGAATCCCAAATCCACTTTTTGCCGCAGACAATACGTTGATGTACTTTGCTGACGGAAAAAAGGCGTTGATCGACTTAACTGCTGCCATCGCAAGAGACTAGCCTTTACAGCACGGCTGACCAAAGCGAATCTGATAACAGCATGCCGGAACGAGTTAGTCGAATGCAACGACCGTCATCTTCTGCGAAACCAGCGGCAACCCATTCTTGGATTGATTTCTCCGCTAAATCATCGACCTCAAAACCACTAGCCTGAAAGAATGCTGGACGATCTACACCACATCGTCGCCGGAGACCAAGAACAAGTCTTTCCCGAGCTGCTCCCTCTGCCGTCATCGTATCAACATCTCCGGTAACACTTTGATTGTTGAGTAGTTTTTTTATCCAGACGCTCACGCTTCTCAGATTTGTCGTTCTATTTCTTCCATCGAAGCGAGCGGCCCCAGGACCAAATGCTTCCCACGCCCGGCAGTCCCAATAGGCTTCATTATGTCGACATGTCATGGCCGGCTGAGCAAAGTTTGAAACTTCATACTGCTTATAACCTGCATCTGACAACTGATCTATTACAAGCTCAAACATTTCTCGTTCAAGGTCTTCGACAACTGGAGTGAGCGTCCCTCGTGCACGCTTTCCCCAAAAAGCAGTCCCTACCTCCCACGTTAAACAGTAGACAGAAACATGGTGGGCGCAGAGCGAAATAATCTCCTCAACATCGCGTGCGACCAGATCGAGCGTCTGTCCCGGAGCGGCTATTATGAGATCGACGCTGACTGTCAAACCCGATTTCCCCAAGAGATTCATTACCTGCCGTACATCACTCTCTCGATGATCACGATCAAGTTTTTTGAGTGTCACTGAGTTGAGTGACTGAACTCCTAGGCTTACCCGATTAATACCACACTCATGAAAAGCCTCGATCATGCTTTCCGAAACGTCTAATGGATTTGCTTCGATCGTTACCTCGGCGGTGGGTAACGGCTGGAGGGCATCATGAAACTCTGAAAACAAACGCTTCACACCGTCGGGACCCAAATGTGTCGGGGTGCCACCGCCGAGGTACAGCGTGTCCAATTTGATTGGCTGGTTGAGCCGCTTCAGCTCAACACCTAATGCCGTAAAATAGTTCTCGAAAAGATCGTCTCGTCCTGCGACTAACGTAAAATCGCAATAACCGCAGCGATGACGGCAGAAAGGAACGTGAACATAGGCATGCCGAATGCGACTGTTCACAGCCACACCTGAAGGCGACCATCTAATAGATCAGGAAGCCTCTTTGAAAGTATTTGCCTAATGCGTTCATCTGTATATCTGGTGGAATAATGGGCCGCAATAATCACATCGTTCTGAAAGCGTTCCCGACGAGCGAGAAAGTCCTCAAGGTGCATATGACCGTATTTGTGAATGTTCTCACGGCGGTGACTCTTTGCGACAAATGTCATCTCTGCAATTAAAATCATCGCTTCATACATAGCTGGACATCGATCTAATCCATCCGGGTTGGAATCACCGAGGTATCCAACCAGTGGAGTTCGCACCTCATCGGTCACATCAATACCCGAAAGCCGCAGATCACGAATCTGATTCCCTGAAAGCTCCTGATATTCATTCTTGAGCTTGCGGCGCCGCTCCCAGACAACGTAGCCCACGCTTGGGAGCGTATGACACGTGCTCGACACTGTTACAACATGCTCTCGGGAAAGTTCGATCTCTTCCCCGGGATGGGCTGGAAGAAGCGTACAAGGGAGCCGCCCTTTATCGAGGTCTGATACAGCGCGTAAAAGTCGCTCAATTTTCACAACAGCCTTCTCAGGCACATAGATCGTGGGTGGATCCATTTTCATCATGCGGCGGCGAGCGACATACACCGGTAACGCTGCAATGTGGTCGAGGTGGGTATGGCTAAGAAACCATGTAGACGTTGCCATAAAACCCCACGGCTGGCCACCAAGGTCAAAGCCAAGTTTCAATTCAGGTATGCGCCAGTAACTCTGGACAGCCGCTCGGGAATAGCCTTCGACCGTAAGCCCCTTATGCGAGAGTGATCGAATCGGAGCATTGTCAATCATGAAAGTCCTTCTGACGCTGACTCTGTCGGCAAACGGTACTCCAACCAAATTTCATCAAACAGTTGTTCCTGCCTGGTGATTAATGTGCCACGGCGAACAAGCTCCAATGCGGCAAGGAAAATCCCCACCACTCGCATCCTTGGCATATCGTCATCGAAAAACGACGTGAATGCGACTTTCCCTTTATCTTTAAGTTCTTGCTCAATACGCTCAATATGCACTTCAATCGGCGTGTCGTCTTGAATAATTTGCCGTGGCTTCCTTCGTTCTTGACGTTCAAGAACACGGGTGAAGGCTCCCACAAGATCCCACACTTGCGCATCTGCAAAGTGAATCGTTGCTGGTGGCCCCTTCCGTGGCAACTCCTCCGTATGAGAACGTATGAACCGAGATTCCCATTCCCTTGCCCGGTCTTCCAACAGCACCGCTGCATCTCGAAACTGTTTGTATTCAAGCAATTTCTCAACCAAGTCCTCACGGACTGGTTCAACTACCTCTTCTTGTTCCTCTGGACGCGGCACCAGAGCTCGTGCCTTAATTTCGAGTAAGACGCTGGCTAATTCAACAAATTCACCAACCTGATCTATCGCCAACTCTTCCAATACCTCAAGGTAAGCGACAAATTCCTCCGTCACTTTGGCAATCGGTACTTCGGTGACATCGACCTCATGTTTTTTTACGAGATACAACAAAAGGTCGAGAGGCCCGGCAAAAATATCTAGGTCGACTTTGAAGCTCACAGACGTACTCCTCTTCCGCAGCCTAGATTTCCATTTGAGTTACGGCAATCAAACGCGTGCATCTCGAACAAACACCACTTTCCATGGGATTCAGATACCATAGTTTAAAAGTAACTATGTTTCATTCTTCAATAAAGAACTATGCCTGAATACTCCAAACATCCTGACACCCTGTGGGCTCCATGGAGATTGTCTTATATCAAGGGCAATGTTGAAACCGGTGCTTTGCCGGAACCGGACGCATGGCTTCCTGGAGCCGACAAAAGCTGTTTTCTCTGCCGCGCCGCGGCATTATCGGAACACCATGATCGTGATCTTGGTGTTTTAGAACGAACGGACCATTGCCTCGTGATTCTAAACCGCTACCCCTATACGAATGGCCATCTCCTGATTGCACCTCTTCAACATCAGGCTACGCTCCTAGAAATTGATGCACCAGTATTACTAGACCTCCAGCAGCTACTAGCCGCATGGTGCCAACGACTGACAAAAACAATCGAAGCGCAAGGCTTCAATATCGGGCTGAACCTTGGTCAGGTCGCAGGTGCTGGGGTACCAGGGCATCTGCATTGGCATCTCGTACCAAGATGGCCCGGCGATGTAAACTTCATGACAAGTGTTGCTGGAGTAAGGGTAATTCCACAGGCACTAGATGACTTATGGGATCAATTGAGAGCCTGTCTATGACTCAGACAACTGGAGACGATGCAGAGCATTGCCACATCATGCAGCTACCTTGCAATTGGCAGATTCGTGAAGCGGCTATCCTTGCGCCACATGCCATGCATGCAACCGACTCAGCCGGCCGTGTGCATAAAGAAAGTCCTCATCCCTTCCGAAGTCCCTACCAGCGTGATCGCGACCGCATTGTGCACTCAGCTGCATTTCGACGGCTTGCTCATAAAACACAGGTGTTCACTGATTATCCTGGTGATTATCACCGGAGCAGACTCACCCACACACTTGAGGTCACAAGTATTGCCCGGACACTCGCTCGATCTCTCGCTTTAAATGAAGATCTGGCGGAAGCTCTTGCTCTTGCCCATGACATCGGACACCCACCGCTCGGACATGCCGGGGAAGACACGCTCGATGAATTACTTCAAGAAGCCGGTGGATTCAACCACAATCGCCAAGCTCTTCGAATCATGACATTGCTTGAACAGCGATATCCTGGTTTCCCAGGACTCAACCTTTCCCAAGAAGTTCTTGATGCGCAATCTGTCAGAGCAAAACTACCGACTGCTCCACCTCCACTACTTGAGACACAAGTGGTAGATGCTGCTGATTCAATAGCCTACGACACACACGATGCAGATGATGCCATTGAGCTAGGTTTCGTACGACTCGAAGAATTACTGGAGCTTCCGCTCGTTGCGAAAGCGGCTGAAAATGTTGATTCTCAGCATGGAAAACTTGACCAACTCTTACTGCGCAGAGCAGTACTGCATGAACTTATTGAACTACAAGTAGCAGGACTGGTTACAGAAACTTCTTCTCGATTACGCACTATGGGCAATGCCTCTGTCGACAGAATCAAGGAGGCATCCACTGGTGGCAATAGGCTTGTGATTCATGACCCAAAAGTCCAGCAAGGCAAATATGAACTCGAGGAGTTCTTGTTCCAGCGAGTCTACCGAAGCGACCAAGTCATGAAGATCCGGCAACAATCACAAGAAAAAATGCGTGATTTATTTTTCTGGTACTGTGAAACACCGCATGCATTGCCATCGGGCTATTTCCAGCGATCTCAAACTGTTGGGCTACTACGAAGCGTTGCTGATTACATCGCAGGCATGACCGACCGTTTCTTCAACCGAGACGCTACGCATCGACTCAAAACATAGATTAATGCTGAAAAAAAACGCCCCAAAAGTGGCTTTCTGCCGGACTTAAGCCAAAACGCTGCGCGTCAATTTTGCTGGCATGGTAATATTTGGTTCGTGCAGGCATATCTTACTATCATCGGCGATCTGCATTATTGACTCTGTTTGCCCACCTCTAATTTTTGAAATATATCTTATGGCACTCATAATACTCCGCTTGCTATTTTGCATGGTTTCTCTTGGCATTGCTGTCCTGATCTTCAACTCACCCTCAGTGAGATCCGCACCTGACTGGGTACCGTGGGTGGTCTTACTGGTAATGATCGGCATTCCCCTGACTGCAATTGTTATTGACTCTTTCATCAGGAGGAAAGATCTAACTATCATCACATCCGTCTATTTTGGACTCCTCATCGGCGTCTTCCTAACGTATGTAGCCGTTCTTGCATTGAGCCCTCTTCTCGCTTCATTTTCGACTTCACCGGTAGTCCCCTGGTTGCCTCTTATTCTTGGCATGCTCCTTTGTTATATTTCGACGAGCGTGCTCATGCAGACGCGAAATGATTTTCGTTTTATTATTCCATATGTGGAATTTGCCCGGGACGTTCGCGGGTTACGACCAAACGTACTTGATGCCAGCGCTATCGTAGATGGCCGAATCGCTGAACTTGCTGACACCGGCCTTTTTCAGAGTCGTTTCGTCGTCCCTGGATCAGTCATGGAAGATCTTCAGCAGACTTCGGATGCTGTCGAGAAGCCGAAACGAATGCGAGGCAGGCGAGGACTCGACGTCCTTGCAAGACTACGTAATACGCCAACTATTGACGTCGAAATCCTTGGTCACTCAGGGTCATTCCCTGAAGGTGGTTCTGTCGAGTCCGAGATAGTTGAGCTGGCACGCAATCTTGGAGGACGGGTTATTACCAACGAACCGACTCTTATGAAAATTGCCGGTGTCCGTGGCGTGCCTGCGTTGAATGTGAATGACATTGCCATTGCTTTGCGGCCGTCATACGTTCCTGGCGACATGATAGACGTGAAAATTGTGAAGCAGGGTGAAGAACCGAGTCAGGGCGTTGGATTTCTTGATGATGGCACAATGGTTGTTATCGAACACGGCCGTGAAATGATTGGCCGGTCTGCCATCGTAAGCGTCACGAGCACCCTTCAAACGTCAGCCGGCCGACTTGTGTTTGCCAGACCTGAAGAATACGACGACTAGTTCTCCCAAACTCATATTCTGTCTTGAAAATTTAGGCAATTGCATACAGGAAATCGGAAACCGAGACCAAAGTGGGCTCTAGCCAGCCAGAATAGCATTCCTGACTCTACTCTTGATGTGCATGCTCCTCGTAGATCAAATTTCTTTGATTTGTATGGCTGACATGACAACACGAAAGAAAACGCTCTGCCTGGCTCTCTTTTTGCTTTGCGCTGTGACAACGGCGGACGCTTGCGCTCAAGAACAAGATGGACTTGTCCTGTTTCGTAAACACTGCAGTCGCTGCCACGGAGACAAAGGCAAGGGCAGCAAAAACTATCCGGATCCTCTCCAAGGAAATCTCTCGGTCAATCAGCTTACTCACTACATAGACAAGACAATGCCTGAGGATAATCCCTCACAGGTGACTGGCGAATCTGCAAAGGTTATCGCTGAAACAATTCATCCCTCTTTTTATTCCCTTATCGCACAAGAGAAAAACAAGAAAGCCCGACTGGAACTATCTCGGCTTACAGTGCGACAGATGCGTGAGTCCTTGGCTGATATCGTCGGAAGTTTCCGAAGCCCATACCCAAAAATAGATCAACAAAGAGGACTTCGTGCAGAATACTTCGACTCAAGAAAGTTCAGTAAACGTTCACTTGTTCTAGAACGACTTGACCCAAAGATTCAATTTTCTTTTGGAGAAGCGAGTCCGGCACCAAACAAAATGCAGCCTGAACGATTCTCTATCCGCTGGGACGGCTCTGTGCTTCCTCCCGAGGCAGGACGCTACGAATTCATAGTTCGCACCGACCAGGCCGTTCGAGTCTACGTCAACGAGACCGAGTCGACTAAACCGTTGATTGATGCGGCCGTAAAGTCTGGAAATGAACAAGAGTATCGAGCACGTATTACGTTACTTGGCAGCCGCCCAGTTCCATTACGTGTGGAGTTTTCAAAAGGCAGGCAGGGAGTAGCAAAGCCAGGACAAGACAGCCCAAACACTCATGCATTTATCGAATTACTTTGGAAGCCTCCTCATGGCGTGACTGAAATAATTCCAGAACGATGGCTATCTCCAAAAACAAGCCCTACAACCTATGTCCTTCCAACTTCTTTTCCACCGGACGATGCATCGATTGGGTACGAACGCGGAAGTTCAATATCACAGGAGTGGTTCACGGCCACAACCACTGCCGGACTAGACACAGCAGACTACTGCCTTAAACATATTGACGAACTCGCAAACGTGCGACGAAATGCATCCGATCGTAAGACAAAACTTGAAAACTTTGCTGTCAAATTTGCTGAGAAAGCTTTCCGTAAGCCGCTTTCAGAAACGATTCGAGAACAGATTGTTCTGAAATCATTTTCGGCCGCTCCGGACCTCGACGCAGCCCTCAGAAAATCATTACTCAGAACACTCACTTCGCCTTTGTTTCTATATCACGAAGTGGAAACAAAAACGAGGCAAATCCTTCCTCCTTCTGTCATTGCAAATAGATTGTCATTTGGCCTATGGGATTCGATTCCTGACCAAAAGCTTTTGACTGCTGCTCAAAATGGTCAGCTTGTGACCGACCGCCAGATTCGTCAGCAGGCTGATCGCATGCTTGATGACAGTCGAGCAAAAGCAAAAGTTTTGAAATTCTTACTCGACTGGCTACATATTGAAGACGGACCTGAAGTAGTAAAGGACCCCTCACGATTCCCAGAGTTTTCAAATGAAGTTGCTGTAGCGATGCGAAGAAGTCTGCTCCTTTTTCTTGATGATGTTGTGTGGGGTAAAGATTCTGACTATCGCAAATTCTTTACTGATGACACGGTTTTCCTCAATGGATCTATTGCTCCACTTTTCGATATTCCTTTGGAAAAAGAGGCGGTCTTTCGGCCTGTTCGAATAGATAATGGACAACGAGCTGGGATAGTCACACATCCTTATATGATGAGCATGCTGTCCTACGCAGATAGTACATCGCCGATACACCGAGGTGTCTTCCTCGCCCGCAACATTCTTGGCAACGTTCTCAAACCACCAATAAATGCTATCGCCCCACTTTCAACTGCCAGTCATCCTGACTTAACAACGAGAGAGAGGGTCGCATTGCAGACCAAAGCATCCGTCTGCCAGACCTGTCACGCAATGATCAATCCACTCGGATTTTCATTAGAGGAATACGACGCGCTCGGTCGACTTCGTGCAACAGAAAATCGTGATGGACGAAACATACCAATTAACGCAGAGGGAAACTACCAACCACGAACTGGAAAAGAGGCCAATTTTTACGGCGGACGTGAGCTTGGCCACTTTCTGGCCCTAAATAGAGATGCTACTGAAACCTTTGTCCAAAGTCTTTTCCATGCACTTGTCAAACAGCCTCTAAAGGCTTGGGGCAGCGATGTACTTGAACAACTCACAGATCGCTTTGTGTCAAAAAACTACTCTATCCGTAAATTAATTGTTGAAATTGCACTCGTCATGACGAAGCCTACTAAAAGTTCCTCAAAGGATTAGCCAAGTAGACAAGAAGCGGATATGGTGATGTCGAATACATAATGCCTGAATGTATTTGATCACAACGCACGAGTTGGGCCTGCAGCCCCTCCTCAAACAACACGACACTGGAATCGCCCCTTGAAATTGTAACTATGTTAACTCGACGTGACATTCTGAAGAGTCTTGGTATCTCGCCAACTGTACTGCCTTTCCTCAGCAATCTTTCAAGCATGGCAGCAGACGCTAATGGTGCGCAGGAAACAAAGCGAAGACTCGTGATAGTGTTTACTCCAGATGGTGTCGTAAAAGAGAATTTTTGGCCGCGAAGCCAAGGTTTGTTTAGTCCCGATATACCTCCTACCCAACACGATGCACTCCCATCCATTCTCACCCCATTTGAATTCCTCAAAGATCAACTACTTCTTATCAAAGGGGTTGATAATCAAATCCGTGGTGATGGAGACGGACACATGCGGGGCATGGGGTGCCTCCTGACTGGCATTGAACTCTTTCCGGGAAACATTCAAGGAGGCAGCCATACTCCTGCCGGCTGGGCAAGTGGGAAGTCTATTGACCAAGAAATTGCTGAACACCTGCAAAAAGACATCACAACGACAACACGGTTTCATTCACTCGAGTTTGGTGTACTCGTTCCTAATAAGGCTGACACATGGACACGAATGGTCTATGCGGGGCCAAATAAGCCACTCGCACCGATTGATGATCCTTACCAGATGTTCAAAAAGCTTTATGGCAAGACCAAGGACCGAGAAAGCTTGAAAAGCATTCTTGATGAGGTTCGTGGCGATCTTTCCAAACTTGCAAACCATCTGCCTTCCGAAGACCGTCAACTTCTTGAAGAACATACGGACATGGTCCGACAATTTGAACGTGAACTGAAGAAAAGTGAAGTAGACGATGCTCACCCAACGCCCACCCTCGAAGAAGGAATCATTGAGCAAAATGAACAGATGCCAAAAATAAGTCGAATGCAAACCGAACTACTTGTGTCAGCATTTCAAGCTGACTTCACGAGAGTAGCGACCCTTCAATTCACAAATTCGGTTGGGCAGGCAAGTATGACCTGGCTTGGGATTCAGGAACGACAGCATACTCTTTCGCACAAACCAAACTCTGACACAGATGCTCAAGAAAAACTTACAAAAATCAATGCTTGGTATGCTTCAGAAATTGCACATCTTGCCCAGCGGCTAGCTGAAACACCAGAGCCGGGAGGAAGTGGGTCCATGCTCGACCATACGACCATCCTTTGGACAAATGAGCTTGGAGAAGGCAACTCGCATTCTCACAAAGATATCCCATGGGCCTTTATTGGCAGCGGACTTGGATTCAAAGGTGGCCGAATGGTAGACGCTGGTGGTGTACCACATAATCGGCTGCTGCTATCCATTGCTCATGGCATGGGTCTTACAAACTTGTCTCAATTCGGTAATCCTGACTTCTGTAACGACGGGCCCATCCAGGGATTATCCTAGTTACATTTTGATATCGGCAGTTTTCTTTTGTCATAAAACAAGTCCCCGCATAGGGGCGTACGTGCTTGATAAATTTGGTTTCGATGGAAAGAAAAAAATGCTGTAATAAATTCATTCTGTGATTACCTTCAATCATCACGCGTCAATCATTACTCACTTGGGAAACATCCATTGTCGGCATGACACGCCCTCAACATGACAGGCAAGAGAGAATTCGGAGCACATTCACCACTCGACATAGTGGTGTCCTCATCCTTCAAAATAGTGCCGTGCCCAGCAGTATTGCACCGCTGGTCCCACAAAAGGATAGGCGATCCTCTGGACTATTCTTTCATCAGAATCACGGAACTTCACTTCAACACAACACTATCTGGGCAGCGTAAAAATCGTGAACTCATTGAAAGACAATTCAGCCGATGGATCGTTCTATGAAGGCCGCAGCAAACAGATTGTTTGTGGTGGCTGCGAATTACTTTGTGATGACGTAACCACTCAGAGTATTGAATCTGGTACTGGATGCGCGGTTGCCGATAATTGGTTTGCCCATAGTGAGTTACAATCAGAATCAATGATTGATGGCAGAAATGCGTCATTGACTGAGGCCATCGACATAGCTTCGCAGCGACTGCTGTCAGCACGCCGAACGCTCGTAACTGGTCTTGTTTCAACAACGCTCGACACAATTCAGATTGCCTGCGCACTAGCTGAGTGCACACACGCTTCAATTGATGCCAATGCATCTGAAAATTCCATTCTTACCGCACCAACAGCAATCCGGGTTGGTGGCGTGACCGCAGACTTTGAAGAACTGCGTGACCGTGCCGACTTGGCTGTCTTTTGGGGCTGTGATCCAAGAGCCGATTTCCCTCGTTTTATTGAGCGATTCATCCAACCTGTGCCACACGATGCCAGTCGGCGCACCATCAGCATAGGGCCGACACCAGTACTTCTGCCATCTTCACATAATCTTCATTTTTCGGTCCCTGAAGATCAGCTGGTCAGCCTGGCTCGTCTCGTGCATGCTCAAGTCAAAAAAAAACCAACGGGCAAATCATTCAGCAATCTTGAGAACATTGCCGTTCAACTCACGAAATCAATAGACGCTGCTCGTTGCATAGGCATTATTTCTACAAAGACAGTCGAACAGACAGGTCTTGTTGGCTGGAGCCTCACACACCTCATACGATCACTTGCCCACCGGAAACCTTCTTTTGGAATTCGACTAAACGCGGAGGCAGATGCAGGAGGTGGTAACTGTGCCGGAGCTTCTACTGTTTGTACCTGGCGGTTTGGTTCACCCGGTGCAATTCCAGTCGCATCCAGCGCTGGAAGCGAGTTTTTGCCCGCAGAGGCTGACGCTCAAAGGCTCATTGAACGAGATGAAGTTGATTGCATTCTCATTATCGGTCGCTTACCCTCCCGAATCGAAGACTTGCTGACTATATCCCCAAAACCAAAAACAGTCATTCATATCTCTGATACATCTTCTCTACCAAAATATGAAAATAGCATTTGTCTTGGTTGTGCTAGCCTCAGCCGCTCAACCGAGGGTGACATGCTGAGATCCGACGGCAGATTAATCACCTTACAACCGTTCGCCAAGTCGCAGAAACCTTCCATTCAAAAGGTTTTGAATGACTTACTGAATAAATTAGCCGTTGAGACACAGCGTAGGAGTACACCATGACTGACGTATCTCCTTCTTTTTCTCCATCAAACTTTCACGATCCATTTGTTCTCGTTGGTGGAAATGTCCATGATCCCAAGAATGGCCACGACGGCGCCGTTACCGACATTTGGGTTGAATCCGGACGAATAGTCTGTCCTCCAGGTGATACGAAACGGTTTCGTCAAATTGACGCAACGGGTCTAATCGTCATGCCTGGTGGTATTGATCTACATAGCCATGTTGCGGGACCAAAAGTAAACACTGGTCGTTGTATGTCACCGCAGTTGGGCACCCATCGTCGGAGACAGAACCAGCCCAGTGCTATTCCGACTATTCACGCAACAGGTTCGCTCTATGCATCACTTGGCTACACCACGGTTTTTGATGCAGCGATTGCGACGGGCGCAGCTTCGCTTGCTGCAATGGAGTTGAATGATCTACCTATCCTCGATAAAGGATTTTACCTGCTTGCGGCTGATAATGACGAGCTCCTGAACGCTCTTGAAGACGGACAGCCTGACGTCATTCAGCGCTGCGTATCTTCTATTGTTCGTGCTGGCAGTGGGTGGGGCGTGAAGGTCGCAAATCCTGGTGGTGCTGCGTTTTGGAAAGACAGTCGTGGAGACCATCACGATCTCGACACGCCCCTCCCGGGAAGAACCCTAACAAGTCGAAAACTTCTTGAACGACTAGCCGTAGGAGTCCAAGCTGCTGCACTCCCTCACTCACTCCATATCCACACTTCTCACCTCGGTCTTCCCGGAAATTGGCGGACACTTTTTGAAACCATGCAGACCCTCGATGGCATACCTGCTCATCTCGCTCATGTACAATTCCATAGCTATACGGGTGGTGATCTCGATCCAGACAGCTTTGGTTCTGGAGTTTCAAAGCTTCTCGATTGTTTTCACGAGAATAAAAATCTCACCCTCGACGTGGGGCAGATACTTTTTGGTGAAACCGTGGCTATGACTGGCGATCCAGAGGCGGCCGAGCACCTTGCTCACACAACCGGCGTTCCCTGGAGTTCCCATGATCTCTGGCTCGAGGGTGGTTGCGGTGTTTTGCCAATTGAATACAAAGAAAAAAATCTTATTCATTCATGGCAATGGGCCATTGGCCTTGAATGGTTTCTATCAGTTGATGACCCATGGCGAGTTGTACTCTCTACCGATCACCCAAACGGCGCTCACTTCACGGCTTACCCTATCCTTATGCAACTCCTTGGTGACGAAGGCTTTCGACGAGAAGCGTTTCGTCGTATTCATCCAGCCGTTCAAAAACATTCACCACTTGCGTCTCTTTCTCGGGAATATTCGATCCAAGAGTTATGCATTATTACCAGAGCAGCGCCAGCAAAAATTGCAGGCCTACCCCAGAAAGGACATCTCGGTGCCGGTGCAGACGCAGACATCACTTTGTATCGACCAAATCGTCAACTAGCCGAAATGTTTGCGATGCCCGCTGCTGTTTATAAGTCTGGGAGACTTGTAAATGAAAACGGACACTGCCGATTCCTGTCTTCTGGACAACATTTAAAAGCGTCCATGCTCGATAACTGAAAAAATTTTTATGAATCCAATACTGCAAGCAACTTGCCCAAAGATGTCTCCTTGTTAAACATCTCTTCTGCCCGTCGCTGGGCTGCTGAGGCACAGCGTGTTCGTAATTTTTCATTTTCAAGTAACTCGGTTGCCCGACGGGCGAACTCACTACCAGGGTCCGTAGGCACCAGGATCCCTGCATTGCTATCACCGAGCACGTCTCGACTCGTTGGCGTATCAATCACGACAGCTGGGATACCGTGCGATAGCCCTTCAAGCAAACATCCACCGTACGCAACAGTCCCAGACTGAAGAATCAGTTGGACGTGCCGAAACAGGGATGGAAGGATAGGCAGATGATCAAACCAATGGATTGAGTCCTCTACTTCCTCGATCCATGCACGTCGCTGAAGCCGTCGAAGAAGCTGACCGCTCCCTACAACAATGTGCTCTACATCATCTCGAGCAACGGCCATTTGGTCAAAACCCCAAATGAGTCTATCGATACGTGATTGTGCGATCAGTGGAGCCACACAGAGTGTCCATTTTTTACCTGGATCTAAGCCGATCTGTGAAGCCAATAGCTCTCGATCGATCATTTCATCAAAAGCAACGGCTGCGGGAGGTACAAAGTGGATGGATTGCAATAGCTCCATTCTTTCACAGGCATGCAAAACCGATTCTCCCATCACAATTATTTGATCTGCTCGAGCGACCATTGCAGCTTCCACCACAGTCAGTGATGGCTGCGATACGAGCTGAATATAACGCCACGAGTGCCCCGAAAGCCTTGCCAGAAATCGTGCACTGCCGACAATTATTGCTGTCTCAACACCCCATCCAATCACAACCTGGGGCTGCTCGTTCCGAATAATTTTGGCCACGTGGAAGGTCACCAAAACGCGTACGGCTGACCTCTCATTCACGACACACACTGTAGCTCCTACTGCTTGAAGCCGCGTCGCGAGGCCACCACCTGAAGATAGAAGAACAACGCATACTCGATGACCGGCGGCTACCATTCCTGCTACAGCAAGTTCTATCTGACGGCCGTTTCCTACCGGACCATAGTCACAGGCAACCAGCATGTATGTTTTTTTCGAGTGATTCACCATTTTCAACTGGCTGCTCTGGATAGTGTTTGAAAATATATCCCAACCCCACAATGACTTATACATCAACGCATCAAAAAATCACCGGTAAATCCATCAGGCAAATCTGAGGTAAATTGCGCCACGCACCGTTATGGTCTAGACCATAACCAACTACAAACACATTCGGTATGTCGAATCCCACATAATCTGGATTCATAACCACCTCAGCTCTACTTTTTTTACGCAAGAGAACGAGTGACTTGACTGAAACTGCACCCCGAGCATAGATCGCCTCAACCAATGCAGACATTGTTCGTCCGGTATCAAAGATGTCGTCGACAAGTAAGACGTGCTTCTGAGACACATCGGGTAATAAATCGAGATGAAGATTCAGTTTTCCAGGAGTTGTTTCGACCCCCCGGTAACTACTTGCCGAGACCATCCCCACTTCTATCGAGCCATCAAGCCTTCGCAAGAGATCCGCGACGAGCATAATACTGCCAGTAAGGACGCCTACAAGAACAAGAGGCTGATCGCCTCGATCATTTTGCACAAGAGCAGCAAGCCGATCGACACCATCTGACAATTCCTCACGAGAAAGTAAAACTTCCATTATGATCTCCTTACACGACACGATCACTTAGTTTATTTTGTATTTAAGTGTCGCAACTTCTCATCAGAACGTTACCTGATCCAACAATAATTCAAAATCTCATATGCCAGCAAACGCCTCTACTGATTGGACATGTTACTCAGTTGCTGGCCACTCATGTGAACTATTTACACCACCTACTATTCTGGAACCAGGGCGTATCCTCCTCTACCTTCACGATCTTCAGGAACGATCACCAAAAGACTTTCCAGCACTTTACAAGGCACTCGAATCTACAGGACTCCCAGTCCTTGCTCCTCGCATAGGACGAACGTGGTGCCTTCAGCAACAACTGAACCGCTTTGACAACACAATGAGTGCTGAGGATTACATCTTGGGTCCTATTCTCGATGAGTGCCATCGCATCACAGGCGCAACCTCAGGAGGCGTCGGACTATTGGGCTGCGAGATGGGAGGCCAGGCGGCCCTTCGACTGGCATACCGTCATCCAGATAAATTTCCAATAGCCGCAGCAATTGCACCAGCAATCGACTTCCATCTTGGCATGCGGCATGGACACGATTGGGCTGACGGCGAATTGTTCGATACGCTCTGGGAGATTTTTGATGAGCCCGAACAGGCGAGACAAGAAACTGCTATTCTCCATGTCCATCCGCTTAACTGGCCACGCCACCAGTGGCTTGTCAGTAGTAGTAACGACGCAAGATGGCACGATGGTGCTGTCCGATTAAGCAGTAAATTAATAGCACTTGGTATTCCACACACTGCGATCCTAGACGAGAACACTCACGAAGATCTCGTGTCCGCTTTTGCTGATGACGCCATATCATTTATTATGAAATCGCTCGAGGCTGAAGCGAGACGTGTCAGTTGAATCGGACATGAAAGCTGACCAATAAAATGAGATATCTCTGATGGTGGGCACCACGCAATTGGTGAGCAGCAGCGAGCACGTATCACGATATTCGTTTAATTACATGTCGCACTAACGTGGTATTTGTGGCAAATTTGCCCCACCGATTTGATCTAGGTCAAGGTATCGAGCATCTTTTACTTCAACACGATTATATTTTCGCCAATAGAGAATCTTTCCGGCTGACGCACTCGATGTTGGCCCGCCCACTCGATCTTGACGAAAAAGCTGGGCATCACTCCTGCCATCACCCTCAAACACGAGAAGATCTTTCACCTCACTAAACGAAAGTCGTGCACTACGTGCCGTGAACGAATCACCCTCAACAAGCACATTCCCTCCGGCTGAAAGTTCGACTGAACGCCCTGGTACCCCCGGGACAGAAGGTGCCTGACCGATACCCAAGGTATCACTCGTCACCGCAATAGCCTTCTCAGGAAGCCCTCTGGGATCATGAAGATCAAGGCTCGCGTCCCATGTATCAACAGGTCCCCATATGGTTTCCACGCGTTGCTGAAACTCCATCTGCCGCTGATTCATATTGCCTATAAAACCTCTCTGAAAGTCAACGCCAAGAAAAGTCACACCTGAACTCTCAGATGACTTGGGAACAGCTGGTTGCTGTCGTAACTCTTGCCCCGGCAGCCCAGGTGTACCCATAGGAAGTCCACCTTCGCCTCTGCGGGTACTCGTTAATCGACCCGGCCCCGTTCCTCGAACATCTCCTGTTAACCTGTCAAAGAAGAGATTCCGTACAAATAACTTTTCAAGAGACTCCAGATTTCCATCAACCTCAGATGTGCTACTTATCTGAACGCCATCCCCACACTTAATTTGAGCGATATCAGTCTGCTGGGATGGAACTGCACTCTGCTGCCGGCTGAAGTCCACAGGATGTGTAAAGATACAATCAAGTAATCCTGCTTGCAGTGATACACCTCCACTGGCCGTTTGAACCCGGTCAACAAAGCGGGCAGTCTGTCCGTTAAAATCCATTCTGCCCTGCCAGGTAATAACTAGAGGTTGAGCAACTCCTGATTTTTCTTTCATTTGGGTTTGGGGAACGCCGGAACCTAAAAGGTCAAATGAATCCAAACCAACTCCCGCGTCAGCAACAGGAACCGTCAATTGTCCGCCGCCATCAACAGCAACTCGATTTTGACCACGATCGAACTCTATTAGTGGGCCTTCGAGATCAAACTGATCGCTCCGTACAGTAGCCGGACGCCCAGATACAACTGCTTTTGCATCAAACTGCGTGGGGCTCGTCACTTGCAACTGATCTCCACATATTTTTAGACGAGGCTCTCCTTTATTTGCACTTGAAGCCTGTTCGAGAAGCTGAACCTCGCCTTCGAGCGACATCTCCTGTAATTCATTCTGGTTCGGTGAAAGAACAACAAGCCCACGAATAAGATTTCCTGTTGCGAGCAATTTACGATCAGCTGAAACAGGTGGCCGAATTGCAGGAATTGGTTGATGGATATTCTGTCCTGCCACGCTTTGCGTTTTTCCTGCGTTGGTACGTACATCAACTTCACTGGCAACAGTTCCTTCAGGCCCCTGCCCTTGTTGCACACTACCCTGCAATTCAGACTCTCTTCGAAACCAGATTTCCATGCGATCTGTACGAGCCGCAACCTCTGGAACATCTACTTCGACAACACCACGAACGAGCATGCGTAGAGGATTTAATGAGGCCACCTTCGGCAAACTATTGGTCGTTGAGCGTACGGTTGGCTGAGTAGGAGTCTGCTCAAACCAAAAATGCATTTCTGCACCGGTGAGCTTACCCTGCAAATCAACAGACACTTCAGCTTGACCGGATATTGAAGCAACATGCCCCGTTTCATCTGGACGAATCCGCAGCCATTTTTGCCACCGAGATTCAATCGCTAGCTGTTTCTCATCCATTGCCCGAAGCCATCCAGGACCAATCGCCATTAACGAACCAATTGTATTGTCTTGACCAGGCGTGTAATCAACCGATTTCGCCTCAAGTTCAACCCCAGTCGCATGAATTGAGACCGGGTCCTCTCCATCGAGCAGAATTCTACCCGTTTGAAGTTCATACCCAAGGCGATCAGCTCGCACTTCAAGCCCTGCAGATGGACTCTGAACCCACACCGGCGAGCCACTGGCTTGAATTTCAACAACCTCCAAACCACTCGATGGATCTTCTTCCATCTGCTGTTCGGCCTCACCTAAAACAATGGCGAGCACATCACAGGAAAGATGATCTCCTCCGTGTTTTGGCGCACCCCGGCGAACGTCAACGGCGTCTTCAAGAGTGATTACATTAGCTGAAAGATTTGCGGTCAGTCCACCATCACACTTCACCAGAACGGGCTGTTCTTCTGTTTCGGATTGAGACATGAGATCACTCGATCCAGGTACTACTCCAGTTGCCAGACCTTCTAAACGCAACTCCACTTCTCGCTCAAGTCGTATCGTATCGATACCACCTATATTAGGGCCGTGGCCACCCCCTGCTTGACTTGGTAGAAGTGTCGCCACCAACCCCTGACCTTTGCCAACAGACCGCCCAAAACGAAAATCAACTTTTTCATTTGTATGAATTTCAAATTCATCGAGCTCGAGGTCACGTGTAACAAGTTCGATATCATCGTTTGCACCGACGGAACTTTGAGTCCCACGAATAGTTACTTGGCCTCGCAAACTACCTCCTACAAGACGAGCCAGTCTCCCTGCACGTAAATCAAGTGGCTCATCGAATTCAAGAACTGCGCCCTGTGGTGCGCGCAGCAAAATAGTGCGACCCTTCTCCGAATTCGCTCGTCGCTGGCCATCGGGTAGAACAATAACCGTACAGGGGACAAGATTTACACGACCGTCCGGCAGGGAGTGATACTGCTTAAATAAAAGTCGCATGCCGCGGCTTTCCATTACAATTGGTTCTTCATGCTCCCACGCACCTGGAGGAAACAGTTCTCTCACGGCCTCGAGTCTGCGGTCAGCCCGAGCACGAATAGCTGCAGCCTGCTCTGGGGTCAACTCCTCAACACGCACCGTCTCACGATAACGAGGCTCAACCCAAGGGACGACTGCTAAACGGTACAGCCCCGCCGTCGCCAAGACTACGAGAAACACTCGCACGGTACGTCCTAATCGGTGTTCCATCAAGCAATCCCATTTCCTTGATATTGCTCTATAAGATTCTTCCACCACCCGCGAGATCGCAGGAGCACCTCAACTGTTTCCCGCACAGCCCCTTTTCCTCCTGGCAACTGTGTCGTGAAATCTGATGCTTCTTGAACTTCTAGGCAAGCGTCTGCAACTGCCACACCAAAACCAACTCGACGAATGACTGGCAGGTCAGGTAGATCATCTCCAATGTAGGCAACTGATTCCCAATCCAAGTTACAGGATGTAATCAGTTCAGAGACCGCCGCGACCTTATCTCCAACACCCTGCTTGACAAAATCGATGCTCAACTCAGTTGCTCGCCATTTGACAACTTGGCTTGAGCGTCCAGTGACGATACCAACCTGAAAACCGGCTCGCTGCCACAGCTTGATTCCCAGTCCATCTCGAATATGAAACGTCTTCTGCTCAATACCATTCTCTGTCCAGGTTACCCCACCGTCTGTCAAAACACCGTCACAATCCAGAAGGAGAAGCTGAACTTTGCTTGCATTCGACAGCCCGGAATTTGAGGGTAGATCTGTTGAATGTTTTGCCATCTGTTGTCTCAAACTAACTTCTATGAAATAAACTATTTGCTATGGGACTCACATCTTTCATGCGAAAAGATGTGAGTTTCGTCAGGCGGCTGAACTATGTTTGGGCTGCTCAGTTTCTGGATTGTTCGCATCCTTTGAACTTGCTGAAAGATCCGCGCCTACCAAATCAACAACATCAATAAGGCCAGAAGGGCATCCGCTTGCATCAACAACTGGCAGTTCACTAAGGCGGCGTCTGTCGAGCAAAGAAACAGCGTCTTCCAACCGAGTTCCTTCCGGAACCGAAATCGGCTCACTGGTCATGACTTCTCTAATTGGGCGGTCGAGGGCATCGTCTTGACGATTCTCAAAGAGTCTGGCGAGATCACTGTCTGTAAAAATCCCAACCAAATGATCCTCAGCACTGACAATCATGACAGCGCCCGTCCGACGCGACGGGAGAGGACGGGCAAAAACCTGACGAACAGTATCTTCGGGCCTCGCTAACCGGCAACATTCAACTGGGCGCATTTTCTCTTCAACCTTTAGAAGCCGCATGCCAAGGCTTCCTCCTGGATGTCGGGCAGCAAAATCATCGTGACTGAAACCACGATTCCTGCTGAGCACGAGCGACATACTGTCACCAATCGCAAGCATGACGGTAGTGCTTGTGCTTGGAGCCACACCTAATGAGTCCGCCTCCACAGGACGGCCTGTTTCGACAACAACACTCGCGAATTGTCCAAGCGTGCTATTGGCTTGGCCTGTAATCGCTATGAGAGGTATTTTCCTCGATTTGATATGAGGAAGGATCTGTGTCACTTCAGTCGTCTCTCCCGACTGTGAGATAGCAAGCATCAGATCGTCATTCCGTAGAACACCAAGATCTCCGTGCATTGCTTCCGCTGGATGAAGAAAGTGGCTTGGAGTTCCAGTAGATGCGAGTGTTGCTGATATTTTTCGGCCAATGAGACCAGCTTTGCCCATCCCTGTTACGACAACACTCCCCGTGCAGTTTTGAAGAAGTTCTATCGCCTTACAGAACGACTCATCGAGCATGTCTGCTGCATCAAGAATCGCTGTGGCCTCTGAGCGCAGCACTGCAGTGGCTAGCTCAAGCAATGCTTGATTCTTTGATTCAACCACAGTCGTCCTCCAGTCCTGATTTCGTTCACCAGCTAGTCGGTAAACAGGATGGGACTATACGACGACCACAGGCGTCACCACAACGCGCATTTCACGGAAAATAGGCTATTTTGAGGCACCGATGCAGGAAAAGAACAACTCTTAACCGTACCGTTTGGCCATTTCATCGAGGGTTATCACAGGCACTTTTCCAGCATTACCAGCCTGACCGAACTGTACCATTCGCTCAGCGCACACCTTCTGCATAGCCGCCCTTGCTGGTTTCAGATAATCCCGTGGGTCGAACTTCGCTGGTGATTCAGCAAGAACCTTACGGATTGCACCCGTAATTGCCATTCGGCAATCCGTATCAACATTAATTTTACGCACACCGTGCTTAATGCCTCGCTGAATTTCCTCAACTGGTACACCGTAGGTTTGAGGCATTTCCCCGCCATATTTATTGATGATATCTTGCAACTCCTGAGGCACACTCGATGAACCGTGCATGACTAGATGGCAGTTTGGCAGTTTGGCATGAATTTCCTCGATCCGCTTCATTGCAAGAACATCACCATCAGGCTTGCGACTGAATTTGTATGCTCCGTGGCTTGTACCTATTGCGACTGCAAGCGCATCCACGCCCGTTGCTTCAACAAACCGAGCAGCCTCATCAGGATCTGTGAGTAATTGATCTTGGGAAAGCACACCCTCTGCTCCGTGCCCGTCCTCAGCCTCACCCTGCCCACTTTCGAGTGAACCGAGACAACCGAGTTCTCCCTCGACCGAAACGCCTCGCGAATGAGCCTGCTTTACAACTTCAGTGGTTACCTGGACGTTATAATCAAAGTCAGCAGGAGTCTTTCCATCTTCTTTGAGTGAGCCGTCCATCATCACACTGGTGAAGCCGTTATCGATCGCGCTCTCACACGTTGCCGGTGAATTGCCGTGATCTTGATGCATTGCGATTGGTATCCCAGGATAAAGCTCTGCTGCTGCAAGCATCAGATGCCGCAAATAATTATCCTGGCTGTACGCCCGCGCACCCCGTGAGGCCTGTACAATAACTGGAGAATCTGTCTCTTTTGCCGCCTCCATGATAGCTTGGATCTGCTCCATGTTATTGACGTTAAAAGCAGCCAAACCGTAATCATTTTCAGCAGCATGATCGAGCAAAATACGCAAAGGAACCAGAGGCATAAGAGGACTCTCCGTCAGGATGGTGAAAGCGAACAATCAATGTCCTATGATCATACGGAATCTTTCGACATGCTAAAATCCCCCCACCAGATATGCCCGAAGGCTAATTAAGAGAAATAGGCATGGACTTACAGCCAACGACTGATCCACTGAGCAGCTTTTTGTACGTAGTTGGAGGGTGGATTTGTGTCGGCTTTGCCGTTCTTGGTGCTATTCTTCCCCTCCTTCCAACAACTCCATTTCTTTTGCTGGCCAGTTGGTGCTTTTACCGGGGATCGCCCAGAATTCACGCTTGGTTGCATCGTTCACGGTGGTTTGGGCCGACGCTTGATGACTGGCAAGAGTATCGAGGCATTCGAAAAACTGCAAAATATCGGACAATAGCTCTGGTTGTGACAGTCGTCATTTGCAGCCTTTTACTCAACAGTCTCCCGTGGTGGCTGAAATACGTGGCTCTCGGCGCTGTCGGCATCGGGCTGTACGTCATTGCTACAGTACCCACCCTTCCTGACGACACGCCTCGGCCTCCGAGAACAATTCTCACAGAGTAATCAAACCTGAAACAGAACATTTGTTGTCCAGAGTCACCCAAACGGTATACAACAGGTGTCCTTGGGTGGGTAATTGTATCTCTGGTTTACCTCTGGAAAGTACTCATGAAACCGGCACACGGCGTTTGGGCATTCATTCTTTTTTTGATGATTGCGCACCAAGATATTTGGTTTTGGGACGACACCACGCTGGTCTTTGGGTTTCTTCCAGTCGCTCTCGCATACCACGCCTGCATATCTCTTGCAGCCGGATTTGCCTGGTATCTCGCAACTCGCTTCTGCTGGCCAACTGACCCGGCACCTTCAGCCCAAAGAAGGGAAAATGCATAGTGCCACAACTTCTCATTATCTGCGGATATCTTTTCCTTCTCCTCCTTCTCGGCGTTGGAGCAAGCCGTCTCTTTCGTGGCACAAGCCAAGACTACATGCTGGCGAGCCATTCTATTGGCCCATTTCTTCTCTTGATGTCCATTTTCGGGACAACAATGACTGCCTTTGCCTTGGTTGGCTCAACTGGTGAATCTTTTAAGGAAGGTGTTGGTGTCTACGGAATGCTTGCCAGCTCAAGCGGCATCATTCACTCTCTTTGTTTTCTCCTTCTCGGTGTAAAAGTTTGGGAACTGGGGAAGAAGTATGAATACCGCACTCAAGTGCAATTTTTTCGTGATCGACTCGAGAGCCGTTGGATTGGTGCCATCTTGTTTCCTGTGCTTGTCGGACTGGTGATTCCTTACCTTCTCATTGGTGTCATGGCATCTGGCACTGTCATTAACAAGGTGACTGCAGGATCGATACGAGATGGCCGAGTTGTTGGCGGCACGTTCGAGGAGGGGACGTTCCCTCACTTTCTTGAACAGGGAAAAAACCCGAAAAGTGAAGAACCCCCAAGCTTCACGTACGGTTCACAAGGTGGTGTCCCAAAGCCGTTAGCTTCACTTGCCATTTGCGCCATCGTTTTGATTTATGTCTTTCTTGGTGGCATGAGAGGGACCACCTGGGCCAACACGTTCCAGACGTTGGTTTTTATGGTCTTAGGTCTTGTCACGTTTGTTGTTATTGCGTGGCGGCTTGGTGGACAAGAGAGTTTCTGGGCCAGCCTACAGATGGCGAGCAGTTCCATTCCTGTTGAAAAGCTAACACGGATACATATACCACCGGAAAAATTCCTCACCTACATGTTTGTACCTCTAAGCGTTGGTATGTTTCCCCATCTTTTCCAACACTGGCTCACCGCACGCAGCGCAGAGAGTTTCAAACTACCGATTGTTGCGCACCCATTATTTATTGCGATTGTTTGGGTTCCATGCGTATTGATTGGCGCATGGGCAACAAGTGATCTTATAACGATACCTCCGCCTGTTGCTGCCAACCCAAATGCTGTCCTGCCTTTTCTTGTGAAACAGCTAGCCGGTCCCGTACTTGGCGGCTTACTGACAGCAGGCATTCTGGCCGCGATTATGTCTTCCCTCGACAGTCAGTTTCTCTGCCTCGGAACAATGTTTACTGAGGATGTTGTCCGTCCACTTTGTGGCCGAAGAAGTCTTTCTGACCGTCAACAACTTCTTGTTGCTCGGCTTTTTATTATTGGCATCGTTGCACTGACATATGGCCTAAGCCTCTTTGAACCACGGCGTGTATTCACACTCGGCGTCTGGTGCTTCAGTGGATTCTCAAGCCTTTTCCCTCTGATATTTGCAGCACTCTACTGGCCTCGTCTGACAAAACCGGGGGCCTATGCATGTATTTTGGCCGCTGCAGGGAGTTGGCTGTGGCTGTTTCGTGCGTCAGAATTTGCAGCTCAGCCAAACTTCACGGTGAACGTTCCTGTGCCAACCACACTTGACGGAGATGGCTATTGGCAACTCATGCCTGTTGCCGCAATGATAGTCTGTTCGACTGTCGCAATGGTATGTGTCTCAATGGTCACAAAGCCACCGAGCAAAGCCACCGTTGAAAAATTTTTCCCGAAGAGTAGCCCGTAAATCAGAACTGCTCATCTTGTCCTATGGTCCGATAGATGGCGGGCACTTGGCGAGGAAGTCACGAGGACCACGAGTTGTGTAGTACGGATAGGCCACTGCACCGCTTGGAGGACCAGGTGGGCACGTTGCTCCGTAGTCTGAGCTATCCAATGCACATTCTTCTTCTGGGGTCAGACGGTGTTTGGCAAGTCCGCCATATCTTCCAACGTGCCTTTCTTGACAACGGCCATCGGCGCACGCATTACAGTTTTTCCCAATGCGACAAAGACCGTCTTTACAGCCACCTGCAGGACAGATACCACTCTGGCAATCTGCGCATGGTGCTTCATTACATTGCTCACAACCATCTTCACAACCGGCGGGGCAGCTACCGTAATGATTCGAATACGGGCCGTCGGCATTAATCAGGAATAGCCGGTCAATCAGTGAACAGCCGCTGGACGCGCCCAGAACGACGACAACAAGCAGACAGGCAGAAAGATGTCTCATAGCTTCAATATTCCAAGCGTTTTCCACAATCTGGCTCTATACGAGGCAACACACCACGTACCGCACCAAATAGCCAAAACCATTCGATGTATTTAGGTATCGGTCGAAACGGTTCAACCGGTTAAGAAAACCCTGCGGCCTTTACCACTTTTGGCCAAAACCTTGTTTTTGGGCGAATTTTGAGCATCAAAACTCTCACGCACCTGCTCTCTCGTGCTGCCACCATTAGCCCCACTGCAGGCTCTTAGGCATCAGCAAAGCTGCTCAATATCAAGGAAATATTTTGGCCGCCAAATCCAAAACTGTTTGAAAGCACTCGTCTGCAGGGCGACTCACGGGCAACATTTGGCACATAGTCTAGATCACAATCTGGATCAGGACTGTCATAATTTGTAGTTGGCGGAAGAACACCGTCTCGAATGGCTAGAAGTGAAACAATGGCCTCTGTTGCTCCGGCAGCAGCAATCAGGTGGCCCATCATACTTTTTGTACTCGACACAGGAATTTTATACGCCCGCTCTCCAAATACATTTTTAATCGCTAATGATTCAACCCGATCGTTCACGCTGGTACTCGTACCATGGGCATTGACGTAGTCAATGTCACCCAAGCCCAGCCCTGCATCTTTTAAGGCCATTCGAATACAACTCGATGCACCCCGTCCTTCGGGGTGCGTGTCAGTGATCCGATAGGCATCTGCCGTTGAGCCATAGCCAACGACCTCACCATAGATCTCTGCACCGCGTGCTCGCGCGTGCTCAAGTTCTTCCAGTACAACCATTGCCGCACCTTCTCCAAGAACAAACCCGTCACGTTCATTGTCAAATGGTCGTGATGCCTTCGTTGGTTCATCATTACGAGTCGACAATGCTGTCAAAAGATTAAAGCCAGTGACACCAAACGGGTGGATCATACTGTGCGTTCCGCCCGAGAGCATCACATCAGCATCTCCGCGACGGACAAGTTCGGTTGCTTCACCAATTGCCTGACTTGAAGCAGCACATGCAGTAAGGCAATTCAAATTCGGGCCCTGGGCATCAAATAAAGCAGCTAAATGTCCTGCTGGCATATTCGGCTCTTGCTCTACTTCTGTTCGTGGATGAAGAGTCTCGAGCCCAAGTTTTGTGAATTTGGCGACGTTAAGGGCGTCACCCTCAATAGAAACCATCATCATCTTTGTAAAGGAATCAAAATCTTGCTGACCTTCTCCACTGCCAAGATAGATGCCTAGTCGCTCCGGTGCTGATGAGAGCCCCTGAGGGAACCCTGCGTGCTTCATTGCTTGTGAGGCTGCACCAACAGCGAATTTCGTATGCCGACCACAGTGACGCCACCGGTCCTCAGTCTGACCTTCATCACATACAGACCAGTTCTTTACCTCAGCTGCGATTTTGGTCGGAAACCGTGTTGCATCAAAAACCGTGGTAGCAGCAACACCAGAACGACCCTCCTTCAGGTTTCCCCAAAGTTCTTCGACTGTCACGCCCAGAGGCGTAACGCATCCCATTCCAGTGATTACAACTCGTCGTCGACCAGCCACCATTGCAGCTCCTCCATGCTTTCAGAGTCCGGAAAGACGTTCCGACCTAACGCCAGAACATCTTGTCTAATATGATAACGTCATCCGGCCCAAAGGCCTACCAGTCTGGCCTTGATAGTGGATTTCCGGCCTCATCTTGGCCAATATCATAGATGTGCATGTGATCAAGCCATTTCAGCAACTCCTCTGGCTCGAACAGTTTGGGCACACCTTCACCAGGCTCAAGGTGTGCAAAAAATAATTCTGCTTTGCCCTGAGGTCGCTCCTCACCCTTCTCATCAACGATCACACTTTCGACACTAGCGAGAGAGCCTGTTGGCTTGAGTTCATCGATTACTGCACGGAAAAGAATCGAGTCGCCAGGGACGGCGTCATACTGAAACTCTGCTTTTGCAACCTTTGCAAGAACAACCCGACGGTTAAATTCCAAAGCATCTGCAATGAGCAGACCAGCAGTTTGTGCCATTCCCTCAACGACCAAAGAATTTGGCATCAGGGCAGCACCCGGAAAATGATCATGAAGATGTTCCTCTGCAAGAGAGACGTTCTTTACGGCTGTCGCCTGTTTACCACGAACAAATTCATTAAAACGATCGATCCAGAACCAACGCATGGCGCAGTTTTACTCCGTTTAGCATACAGCGAGACTCACTTCGACCCAAAACACTACAAGCATCGCATGTCGAATCAACCGCCAAGTTTACTCTGCACGTAGCGAACCATGTCCTCGACAGTGAGAATATTTGGGAAATTCTGAACACTCGGGTTCGCCTCAAACTTGGCCAGATCAACAAATGGCATTCGTTCCTTGAGCGCTGCAATGCCAGCATCATTTAACTTGCCATCAACGACAAATTCCGTGCTGGACAAAACATCTTCTGGGAACAGTTCGCTTCTCGGAATCTTGATACCGAAAGCCTTTTCTAACCGGAAGACGATATCAAGAAAATCGATTGACTCTGCGCCAAGATCACCGACCATTGTCGCTTCTGGAGTCACTTCATCATCATCTACCCCTAAAGCATCAACGAGGGCAGCCTGTACTTTTTCAAAAATTTCATCTCGAGACGGCATCGACATCACACCTTTACGTAAGATTGGAAAACTCGTTCGCCATCGTAGGTTGTAATCTCGACCATCTTAGATGGAAAGCCGAGTAATTGAATTCTTGGCTGGCAAAAGCGTCACAATCATCAGATTCAGCACTTTGAACAGGCAATCTAAGCAAAAACGAGCGATTGTAGGCTTCTCTGGATTCCCCAAAAGTCGGGCTTTTACCTCAGAGAGCGCTTGACGGAGAAGAAATTTCCGGCGAGATGCCATAGACCATCTGCCCTGCCCCGGAAGGGCCTCGTTTCCCTGGATTCAGAACCGTCCATAAACGTCGCATTTCCGACCGTACACGGACATCCATTGCATCACCATACGGACGCTTATCCGCGAGGTTGTAGCGTTCAAGCTCTAACCGAGCCGTTAAACTTGTTCGATCACCTACCATCCCGCTTGCTTTCACTTTTGTACGATGAGAATCCTGAGACAGCACCTCCGCATGGACAGTGAGTACTTTTCCAGGTTCCACAAAGTCACCGTATTTCACGTTACGGGCTGTACGCAGCACAACAATGCTGTTCGCAAAATCCTCTCCCAGACGGATCGTCCAAGCAGCTGCCTGCGTCATCGCCTCCAACATAAAAACACCGGGAAGAACAGGGAACCTTGGGAAATGGTCGGCGAGATATTCCTCCGACAACGATACCGCCTTCACTGCGGTAATACTCTTCCCTGGCTCAACCTCAACAATTCGATCAAGAAGCGTGAATCGCATAGCCCTACCATTTCTGGAAACTGATCAATGTCTCATTTGTGATCAAAAACCACATCAAATCAACGTGAAGGAGTATAAAGTTTGTTGTGAGAGAAACAACGCAGAAAGCCGACACTCGGCGTAAATCTGACCAGAATTGAACTCAGCCGGACGACAAGACTCGCGCAACCCGTAAGGTCAAGCCAAAAACTCTCGAACTGGGCTCGACGGATGTGCCTGACGAATGTCAAAAAGCCAATACTTTTCATTTTTGGGGACAGTGTACTTTTGATCCAGCTACGCGTAGCCGTGGCTACGTGACTCTGCCATATTTTGCCTTCATTGTGTTTCCATGATACTTAGTGCCATTACTATCTCGAGAACATGTTCGAGAGTATTTTTCAAACCGCTTTTCTCAATCATTTGCCATGTCTCTTCTTCTCACTATTCGAACTGACTTGTCAGATCACGAAGTGCTGTATCAATCTTTGTCTGTTCAGGGTCTCCTTCCTGAATTTGTAGCAACACAAAGTCTTGCTGACATCAAGCAACTGCCGGTCCTTTGTGACAATCGGCCAGCACGACTTTGTGACTTCTTTCACGTCGATGGAAATCCAGAAGATAAACAGATTGAATGCAGCGGTGACTTCTCACGGGTTCATTTTCTTGGGGCAGGCATGCAATCAGGAACAATTATTGTTCAGGGGAATGTCGGTCGGCATTCAGGAGAGCAGATGAGGGGAGGGAAACTTCTTATCAAAGGATCGGTAGCTGATTGGTTTGCGTGTGGAATGGAAGGAGGCGAAATTCATGTTCACGGTGATGCGGCAAACAATGCTGTTGGATCTCTTCCTGGCGATCGCCAGGGCATGACTGGCGGCCGTGTGATCATTGATGGCTCTGTGGGCGCACTGGCCGGCAGCAGGATGCGGAGAGGACTCCTCGCCATTGGAGGAAACGCAGGGGATGCAACAGGCTTTGAACTTCTGGCTGGCACGATCCTCGTTGCTGGACAGCCCGGACCTCATACGGGCCTCGGAATGCGACGAGGTTCAATTGTGCTTCTTGGCACCAAAAGTTTTTGCCATGAAGCTTCAACGTACATCCCGCCAACATTTCTTCAGGGAGGCATCTGGCGACCCACTTTCATGGCACTTTTGGGGAGGCACCTCGTGAATACTGGCTTTTCAGCGGCTCGAAAAACTGCATGGAGAGATCCTTGGCAACAGTGGCACGGAGATAGCCTGGCTGGGTGTCGTGGTGAAATCCTGACACCTGCAAATGCATGACCTGCAATGCACGGCTTCCTCAGACAGGTATTTTGCCGCCATTTTCTTGAGGCCGCTTCCTCTACGTCCTTTTTTTAGCTACCTTATTTCCTCTATGGACATGATTCTTACAGCTATAAGAATCGGACATTTCGAGTTTCTCACCTTGATGATGTCGTTGTCCACAGAAAATAAAACAAAACTCAATTTACGAAACGCTCCATGCCCACGATCAGCCAACTTGTCCGTAGCCGTCGACGACCGAAACGCCGGTTTTCGAAATCACCGGTGCTCGATAGATGCCCGCAAAAACGCGGAGTCTGCCTGCAAGTTCGAACGATGACTCCGAAGAAGCCTAATTCTGCTTTACGGAAAATTGCCCGTGTCCGTTTATCGAACCAGAAAGAAGTTACGGTCTACATCCCCGGCGAAGGGCACAACCTTCAGGAACATTCAATTGTTCTCATCCGTGGTGGTCGTGTTCGTGACCTTCCAGGCGTTCGGTACCACGTGATCCGTGGTGCACTCGATACCCTTGGCGTGCAGGGTCGCAAGCAATCTCGAAGTCTCTACGGTGCAAAACGCAACTAGATGACGTACCAATACACTTAGTTTTTATTTGAGGAAAATCAGTTCATGGGAAGTATTACTGCCAGCCGCACGCAACTCAGGCCGGATCCAAAATTCCAGTCACTACTTGCAAGTAAATTCATCAACTGCCTGATGCTTGATGGCAAGAAAAGTGTGTCGCAGCAAATCTTTTACAAGGCTATGGATGTAGTTGGTGAAAAGATCAATGATGCTGAACCAATCGAGGTCTTCACGCGTGCAGTTGAGAACGTAAAGCCTGCTGTCGAAGTGCGATCAAAACGAGTTGGTGGTGCTGCTTACCAAGTACCCATGCAGGTAAACAGAAGTCGTCAGCAGTCTTTGGCCATACGTTGGATTTTATTGGCCGTTCGCGAAAAGAAAGGTCGACCGACCTATCAGAAATTAGCGGAAGAAGTCATAGCGGCTTATAAACGCGAAGGTGCTGCGATCACTCGGCGAGAAAACGTCCACCGTATGGCAGATGCCAATAAGGCTTTTGCTCACTTTGCTTGGTAGTCTGGCTTCCAGCCGATCGCAGGAGGAGCCTGCCAAACAAAGCGCTGTCTAGCGAATCTCGATAACTGCTGGAAGCAGCATGAGCGGCTGCCCCGACGCAACCAGACTGAGCAGACGGAACTTACTGGACAGCCTGGTAACCAGTGCATCATTCACGCCGGATTGACCAAAAAGCTTAAAAATTCGAATGGCAATGGCTTCTGACGTCAGTGCTTCGTGAGGATATGGTTGATGAATTCCACTAACACCGAGGAATTCATCAAATAAACCACGTGGCTTTGGTAGCAACAGACGTTCTGCTGCCACCGGATCTGGAATCTTCGCGAGTTGCCCGGCTCTGAGAACCGCGTCTTCGAGGGTTCCAAGCATATCGACAAGTCCGGCAGCCTGAGCCATCCGACCCGTAAACACCCGCCCTTCAGCAAGCGTATCAAGATGTTCCCGATCGAGCTGTCTTCCCTGCGCTACTTTTGATGTGAAGAGGCGATATATGTCCTCCATAGTAGCTCGAAACGCGTCTTTCTCACTTGCCGTAAACGGTTGCTGAGAAGAAAGCCATCCTGCGTTACGACCACGGCTGACGACATCGGTATGAATGCCGTATCGATCAAGCGCATCGCCAATTGCAATTTTCCCACCAACAACTCCGATTGAACCTGTCAGTGTTCCTGGAGCTGCCACAATTTCATCTGCCCCTACGGCGATATAGTAACCACCACTCGCGGCGGTGTCAGAGAGGCTGGCAACGATAGGCTTATTGCAACGATCGAGTTCTCTCCAAATAAGATCACTGGCAAGGGCTGATCCACCAGGTGAGTTAATTCTCATCACAAGGGCAGCTACCGATGTATCTTCTGTTGCCTGTCGTATAGCCTTTGTAATGGTTTCAGAACCAGCGGCACTTCCACCAAACATACCAACACTCCCTCTGCCATCCACGATTTCGCCTTGAACATGAATGATGGCTATCCGTTTTGATGCTTTCTTTTGTGATTTTTTTTCAGCTCCCGAAAGAACGTCTACTAGCTTCATGAGTCCGGTAAATCCTGAAAAATCTGTATCGACGTCTCGCTTTCCATAATCACGTTTGAACTCAATTTCTGAATCAGAAGAACGACCAGAAAGACTACTTAACACTTCATCTTCATAGGCAATGCCGTCTATGAGCAATGACTGCACTGCCTGGTCTGGTGTAAAAACACCAACATCAATCAATTCTCGAACTTTTTTCTTCTTAAGATCTCGATCTTCAGAGATCTGCTCCACCATCTGTTCAAAGAGATCACCAACAAACACCTCGTATTGTTTCCGCAACTGAGGACTCATTGAATCTCGAGTAAGCGGCTCACCGGCACCTTTAAATTCACCGACCTGTAAAATCTCTGCCTGAATACCAAGTCGATCAAGCAGTCCTTTGTAGAATGTCACTTCCGTTCGAACACCGGTAATTGCAAGTGTCGCGGCAGGTGGCATCACAATTCTGTCGCACGCTGCAGCAACGCTATAGTCAAGTGGCTCTCCGCTAATGAGATGTGCCACAATCGGCTTCCCTGCCGCGCGAACATGCTGAATGGAGTCTCGTAACTCCGACACTCGGGCACGGCCAAGCTGCGGAGATTGAATCGAGAGAAGTACTCCACGTACGCTTTCATCTTTCGCTGCCTTTTCCAGTCGCTGCAAGAAGCGACTCAATTGCGGGGACACATCGCCGAGTAGTCCTTCTTGGCCAACACCATCTGGTAGGGACCCGGAGAGCCTAATTCCGGCAATGATTCCGTTTTCCGCAGCAAATATATTTCTCCCGCCCATTTCAGCCAGTTGAGAAATAAAACAGAAAGTCATTACGGAAATACAAAGCTTTGATTGCCAGCAGCGAAAAGGCCCGAGTTTCTGAACCACGTAAAGAGTGTTCATCGTCTCTCCTGAATGTTGGAAAAAGCAGGTCGCTGTACCTCACTCACGACGTACACCGCCTTCAATGAATAGTGTAGTGACTCTCTCGGCAATGAGGTGATTGAAGAGATTAGGCAAACACGCAAAACGACCTTGACAATGTACTTCCGTATAGTAGGATATATATGTTTAGGTAGTTTGTTTGCTGTGTACTGAAAGAGCGCAGGTCATGTCACGATCTACAAAAGAATCGCCTCAAAATAAAAGATCAGGGAAGTCTCCCCGGACACCCGGAAAAGCATCCGGATCAACTCGCGCACGTGCACATACTACAGCGAAACGTCCAGCCTCAGAACTCTCCCAATTACTTCAGCCTGGAGAAGAAAGTCAGGATTCCGCAGACATGCCAACTGCACGGCAGATGGAAATCTATGAGTTTATTCGTGACAAGATTTACTCCCGAGGTTTTGGTCCAACGGTACGTGAAATCGGAGAGGCATTTTCTATACGCTCACCAAATGGTGTTGTCTGTCACCTCAAGGCACTAGAGAAAAAAAGGCTTATAACGAGAGGCCGCAACATGTCTCGGGCAATCGAACTAGTCACTGAATCGCCTCATAGTCGAGGCATGCCAATGGCTGGATGGGTTGCTGCTGGCACTCTCAGAACTGCTGAAGAACAAAAAGAACGATTTGATTTTGCTGAACTTTTTGACCGAGAAGATCACTTTGTACTCAAGGTCATGGGAGACTCAATGATTGACGCTCAGATTGCTGATGGCGACTGGGTGATTATTGAAAGGCGTCAAACAGCACGACATGGAGATATTGTTGTTGCCCAGACAGAAGACGGTGAGGCTACTCTCAAACAATGGTATCCCGAACGTAACCGAATTCGCCTACAACCGGCAAATGACTCTATGAAACCAATTTATGTAGATTCAGCCAAGGTTCTTGGAGTACTTGCCGGAGTCGTCAGGAAAACATGAGTCTCACCGCTGGGCACTCATATCTTGCAGTTACGCTGCCTCAGGATTTGTTTCGGTACTCTCAATTTGGTTCAGTTTGTTGTAAAGAGTTTTTAAACTGATACCAAGTTGCTCGGCAGTTCTTGACTTGTTCCCATTGTTTCTACCAAGCCCATCAAGAATCGCCTGCATTTCCATCTGCTTGAGGCTCCGAGGCATTTTCGAAGCTTCGCTCTTTTCATGAGCGACTGACTCCGAACTATTCGTTCCGCTAGGACTACTCCCTGGGCTGGCATAAGCTGCTTTCCTCTCGGCACCCTGTATCCTGAGCGGGAGGTGTTCTGGATGAATTGGTAACTCGTCACAAAGAACCAGTGCATGCTCAATACAGTTGGCAAGCTCTCGAACATTTCCAGGCCAATCATATGTCTGCATAATCTCGACGGCCTCATCTGTTATCAGTTGGATTCCTTCTGGCACGCTTTGTTGTTTTTGTTCTATGAAATGTTTGATCAACAACAGCAAGTCACTCATGTGTTCCCGAAGTGCTGGGACTCTAATTTCAAATGTGTTGAGCCGGAACAAGAGATCTTCTCGGAAGCTACCTGCGAACACCATTTCCTCAAGAGAGCGATGTGTCGCACAGACTACTCGGACATCGACAGTAATTGGATGATTGTCCCCTACCCGACGAATTTCCCCTGACTCAAGCACTCTAAGCAGTCGTGATTGTAGCGCTGGAGGTAATTCTCCGACCTCATCTAAAAACAAAGTGCCGCCGTTGGCTACTTCAAAAAGGCCTGCTCGATGTTCACTCGCTCCGGTAAAAGCTCCTCGACGATGCCCAAATAATTCACTTTCAACAAGTTGTTCAGGGAGACCACCGCAATTCACTGTTACAAGTGGTCCATCAACCCGATGACTTAATTCGTGAATAGATCGGGCAACAAGCTCTTTACCGGTACCCGTTTCACCTCGAACCAACACGGTCGCCTCGCTGGCAGCTACTTTTGCCACAAGCGATTGCATCTGATCAATGACTGACGACTTACCAACAAGTTGCATGCGACCTTCGGCCTGCCTGACGCGTCGCTCAAGTGAACGCATTCGAAGGGTCATTGCTCGCTTCGTTCGAACTCGCTGAAGTACCGCCTCGATTTCTACCAATTTGCAAGGCTTCGTAAGATAGTCAAAGACTCCTTGCCGCAAACCAGCTACAGCCGTCTCAAGAGAAGACTTTCCGGTTATGATCACACTTTCGGTGTCTGGAGCAATTTCACGAACTCGCCGAATAACATCAAGACCACCTGCTCCAGGCATATCGAGATCAACAATAACACAATCGAATTCACTTTGATCAAGAACTGTCAGTGCGGTCACCCCATCTGGACAAATGGTTACCTCATGCCCAAAACGTGGCAATTCCAATCTCATGAGTTCCTGAATAGATGGCTCGTCATCAGCAAACAACACGCGTAGCGATCGACCTGACGACAAATCATTTGATTCTTTGTCATGCTGCATGATGGGCACGTTTTTTCTCCCTGCTAGATACCTTATTTTGTTCTGCCACGACTTGCTCTTCTCTTTTTTCAAGACTCTGACTTGTGATACTCGCGACCGGAAGAATGACCGAAAACATTGCACCACACCCAGGCCCATTACTCTTTACTTCAATCCGGCCATCATGGTCGGTGATAATTCGGTGGGCGATCGAGAGACCAAGCCCAGTTCCTTTTTTTGACGCACGGCTCGTAAAGAATGGCTCGAAAAGGTTCTGAAGCACCTCCTCAGTCATGCCACATCCGTTATCAGTAAGGACCAGCCTGGCTTCGTCCCCATCACGCTTGACTGTTAGCTCGACTTCACCAGCTTCATCGATTGAATCAAGTGCATTAACGAGCAAATTCAGGATTACTTGCTTCATTTCTTGTGGATTGGCCATGACGAGGACATCCGGTCCATCAAAAATCGTTACAGTTTTCTGAGCAAACCTTCCTACATGCTGAAGCATATCAACAACGTCATGCGTCAGTGCACCAAGGGCAGTCACCTGCCTTCGAACTTCTCCCACACGAGAGAAATCGAGTAGTTTTTCCGTGATTCCTTTACACCGAAATGCTTCACTCTGAATGAGCTGAATATACCGCGAAGCTACTGCATCAACGTCGTTACCAATCCGAGATTCAAGTGACTCCGCACACATTGCAATAGAAGCGAGTGGGTTGTTAATTTCGTGGGCGACTCCAGCTGCCAAAAACCCGACACTCGCCAACTGTTCGCTTCGAATCACTTCCTTCGTTCTTAGTTGAACCTGATGATCAAGGTCGTCTCTAATTTCCTGAAAACGAGTTGTCATGTCATTGAGTGCCTGCCCTAACTCGGCCATTTCGTCGCACGTATCGAGATGGATACGGTAGCCAAAATCTCCACCTGCAATCCTTCGTGATCCGTGCCCAAGATGCCGTAATGGACGAAATACCCATGAGTATGTAAGAACTCCTAACCCAGCGAGCAAGAGTGCGGCAGCAATCGCAGCTGCCCACGTCGTAATAATCAACGTGCGGTATCGACCACGTACCTCGTGTGCTAAATCATGCATACGGGATTGCAAAAAAGTTGGCAGCTTTGCTGATAAAACTGCGAGTGTATCCAGGTGAGATCCAATAGAGGTTAGTTTTACCAACTGTTCATCGACGAGGTCTGATGACGTTTGCTTGGATACCCGCTGTTTTGATGTGACTGCTTCCTGGGCTAGCTGCCATATAGCTTTAAGCTCAGAAGCTATCCTGCGTGCTATATCTCTCTCATGGCTGCGATCTCCAAAGGGCTGCTCATCCAACTCTCCTGCCGTAAGCTCTTGGCAATAATCTTGCAACGCAGCGCCTGTCTCAGAAATTTGTTGAAGAAACGAACTGTCTGATGTCGCTGGAAGCTGCATCTCGCCGTTGATGAGGCTTGATTCAGTAGCCGTCCTATTTTCCTGCCCTTGGAAAGTTGGTTCTCCAGATTGAAGCAACTCGATCCGTGGTTCATTTTCTTTTGATGTCTCAGTCCAAAGGCCGAGATCGACGGCCGCCATTGCACGTGAATGTGATAGTCGCAATTGCCCAACTCGTGATGCCAAGCGGCTTGCTTGAGGCAATTCACTCGCCCGACTACTGAGTGCCTTCACTAACCTTCTATATGAATACACACCAAGAAAACTACTGGCTGATAGGAGTGTTACTGTAAAGCCAACAAGGAGCCCGACCACAAGTAGCTTATTACGAATCGGTCGTCGCTTTTGCAAAGCCGACCTCCTAGCTTGAAAGCTTGTATATTCCCACGACAAAAGTGGTTTAGCCCAGACCGTAGCAAGACTGACGTGGAAACCAAATATGAAAAGCACGCGTGCCAAAGCATTGTCTGAAGAAACAAGGCCTAATTACATGGGAATTTTGAACGCAACCTGGCAAGTCCGTATCAAACGAGCCCCCAGCGCTTTCGAAAAAACCATTCGGTGCAGAGACACCCTGCGAACATCAAGATTATGATCCAATTATCCCAGAGTGATGCCGACCACTCTTCACTCGTTGTAAAGACTGGTGGAGCTTGACCAATTTCTTTGAAGATACTGGGGAGATCTTCTGGAAGCCTGACTCCTCCATCAGTCGCACTCGCAATCTGCTGCATGAGTAATGTATTGGCACGTGGATTTGCGAGTTCCAAATCTTGTCTGTACACAACAAATCTCGCAGCAGCCTCTCCTCCCTGGCGATCTGCTTTTACGACCACTCGCCAGTCTCCTGGTTCAGTGCATCCCGCTATTGTCCCTGAAAAAGATTCACTATTTTTTGAAAGGCGGACATATCGTGAATTTCCTGCTGGATCAATGACAGTAGCAGATAGAGAACTACCTTGAACAAGCGTTCCATCAGGAAGTGTTAGGCCCGCATCGAAAACTAATGGACTTCCTACGGAAATTCGACGGCGCGCAAGTTTCAACCAGAGCCTTTCCCCGTCAAAGTCATCTCGGCGCGCTAACCACAGCACAAATTGTCGCCAAAATCGTTTATATGATCCTGCGGAGCCCTCCATCGCCCATCTCCATGTAGAGTCCACTGCAAAGACAAGCACCCGACCCAATCCATATTCGCGAGCAACTAAAAGCGGAAGCCCTGTCTCGGTAGCAGCTAATGTTTTCGCTACCGGCAAAAGTCGAGGCAAGCGATTTGCTCCATCCAGCGTTGGCAAACCTTTCCAGGCTTCATCTGATTCTTCTCTGGTTTGACCCAGGCGTAGAATAGAAACACCTCCAAATTGTTCATCAGGAACAATCCTGATGGGTCCCTTTGCATGGAGATCTTTTCGAATGGGCTCATCAAAGCGTTGACGAGAAAGGGGATCCCGAGCATAAGGCAACAATCTTCCCAGTGATGAACTTCCCCAACCACCAGCTTCGAACGAATGAAAGCCACCCAGAAATCCAATGCTGGCTCCATTCTCTACCAGAACACGAATCTTCTCGAGATCTTTTGGGCTTATGGCATCAACATCGAGATCTCCTATGAGAAAAACCTTGTAATCACGTGACAGTTCTTGCTTGAGACTGATCGGCCAGCGACTTCTATTAACGGAATCGATCCACTGGAAATCTATCTGTATGTCTGGACTGCTAGATAGTGCTCGACGTAGAAATCTTTGCTCCACACGTGGACTTCCCTCGAGATAAAGGACTCGCAAACCTCCGTCAATCACTTCAACAAAGGTTGAGACAATATTATTTGTGAGAACAATTTCACCTGCTACCGAGTCGATCGCTAGAACGAGTTTTCGTTCACCTAATGAATCGGCCGTCCAGTCAAAACGAACTGATTCTTCTGTGGTGCTTTCGGCGGGCTTAACTGTACGTCTCGCAACCTCAGCCAACTCACCATCTGCCTGCTCAACCAACAATCGCACCGTTGTTTCACGGTCGGCAAGGCCTTCTAGCCGAACTCGACCAATAACCTCAACTGTATTTCCAAGAAAGACTTTATCGGGAGCTGTTAACCCGATTACTGATGCATCTCGTGCCTGCGCTGCACCTCGGGACTGACCGTATGTAATCGCCCAAAGCGGAACACCGCGTTCCCCCAAACGACGTGACTCGGACTGAGGTGGTAAATCATTCGGCGGATAGGCGTGCTGACCTCCATCGCTAAGCAAAACAACCGCGCTTAGCGGTTGTTCACCTACTGCACGTATAGCCGATTCCATTGCCGAACCAATTGCTGTTTCGTCAGAAGACGGATGTCGTTTCCATTCACCAATGTCAAGTGTATCGGTATCTAAAGAAGCTTCTCTTGCTTCACGATCAAAAACCCATGCCCGGACGAGCATGCTTTCGTTCTTAATTTCTTCTTCTGTGGACTCCATCGCGGACCGCAGCGTCTCTCTAAGATACTCCCACCGCGTCTTTCCATTGAGACCATCCGCCACATTCATGCTCTCGGATGAATCTGCTAACACGAGCACAGTAGCAGGCTGCTGAAGCCGTCTTATTGCAACCATACTTGGCTTCATCATGCAGAACAAAAGCACTAGAAATGCAGCTGTTCGTAATGAAACCAGGGCCAGCCGTCGGCCTGATGACAAACGGCTCTTATCAGGAGCCAAGAAAAACAAGAGGCCGGCAAAGGCACCAGTCAATAATGTAATACCCAACCATGTACCTGTTGGATCAAAATGAATTGATGTTGTAGTAAGTAGACCATTCAGGGTCATGATGAATGCTCCGTCTCAGTACCAATCCCTGTAGGTAGGGGAGGAGGCATGCTTTCTTCATTCGATTTCGATAATGGAACTGGTGGAGGAGGTATGTCCCCAGCGTCTCCATCCGCCTGAATACTCTCTGCAAATATCTCTGCCGCACCTGCTTCAGGTTCTGCCCCTTCACGAGGCGCATAAAACCTATTCGACATCCACCAATCCAAGGCAAGCAAGCCTGCGGCTAATAGAAAAAACCAACCGGACAACTCTGCCCCGACCCTGTAATTCATGACATCACGATCGAGGCTCTCAGTGTCGAGCACAATACGGCGATCAACACCAAGCATGAGCGGCAGTTCATCATCTTTGAGCCGTGAAAAATCAGTCGATGATTTAGGTAACCGTGCACTGAATCCTTTTACGAATCCGCCTGTTTTTCCGCCGGAGCGAATTCGGTAATTACCGGGCTGCCGAGTCGCAGACACAGCAATAGCTCCTTGCTGCTGATCAATGGCTACTGGAAACGTGTCTCCAAGTGGTGTTCGAACTGTAGCCGTTGGCAAGTCATGGCGTTGAAGGCGGAGCCTAGCAACTTCACCTGACTTGATATTCAGAGAATCTGGAGTTTCCACAACGTGGTCCAAAATCTCATTCGCGAGCATTACAAATGGCCACGGCTCAAACCCCGTGGCAAGTTGATTCCAGGCCTGCGGATCATCTGCTGACTGAGATACTGGGGTCGTGACAATCACAACTCTCCCCTTGCCCAAAATCCGTTCAAAAAGTGCAGGTAAGCCGTTCCGGTAACTTGCGAGAGCTATCGCAGCTGACGACTCTACATCATCATTTTCTGAAGTCGGCTGAAACTCCCAGTGACGAAACACAGGAAAATCCTGCCATGGCACCGAATCTCCGACGCGACGAAAAGCTGCCAGAACAGGATGATCCAGCGAGGAAGGGGCAAAATAATTTGAACGGTCTGGGGACCTCCATACGCGTTTGATTTGACCGCCGAGGACAGACTCACTTTCAGTTGAACTAAAATCGACCGGTTTGCCAGCTGAAGGCCCCAGCCAAACAACAAGCCCGCCTCCCTTACTAATCCACTCATGGAGCATTTCCCATGTACGCGGAGGGAGTGGTGGAGGATCAATCAGAACGATGCTACGAAAATCAGACCATGATGCATTCTCTAGATGATCAAAGGAGTCCAGCGTGACGGTAAACTTACTGCGTCCAGCACTCACAAGAGGAAAGGGTGCTACTGCTTCGACAAAAATAAGGCCAGTTGTTCCAACTGGTTCTGGAGAAGCCACCAACACTCGTGTTGGTGGACCGACATCGACAGTGAATTCAATTGAATCATCTGCAGGCAGTCCATCTCCTCCCTCAATAAGCACTCGTCCTTGGTGGACGCCAGGCTCTAAGCCATTAATTTCAAAACGTACTTCTTGCTCTTCTCCGTCTTTCCAGACAACGGGCTTTTCTCCCCGGCGAACAAAGCCGCCTTCCTGGTCCTGAAACTCAACAGCAACTGAACGGGCAGACTCTGGACCTACCCGTCGCGTTGTAACCGAAACATTGAGTGGACTACCGACAGTAAGACGCTCAGCAGAAAGCTCCAGACTTTCGAGCATAAAATCCTGAGGATGCGTTGCTGATACGTCAATAAAAACAAGATTGACACTAGGGTGGAGCGTATCCCAGTCGGCTTGCACTGGCTGCTCCCAACCACCATGAGATAGATCCGTAAACACATAGAGCTCTCTTCGCCCTATGTCTGAACTCTCAAGCAGGCGCACTGCATCATTCATGGCTGTCGCCAGATTGACCGAGGACGCACCAGCTCTCAGTCGTTCAATCCTATTTGCTGCAACAACTGCAGATGGTGAAAAACTCACTCCTCCGTCACCGGTGTCAACAATCGCAATTTTGCTCTCTGGTGGAAGCTTTTCAAACAGCTTTGAGGCAATATCTTGAACCTCATCGAGCCTCGTACGATTTTCTTGTCGCAACAACATACGTGGTGCGGTATCCACCACGCATGCAACAGCAACTGGTCCTTCCTGGTCAACAATCCAACCGGTACCACGAAGAACCGGTCGAGCGAGTGCTAGAACCAGCATGCAAAGGGCCAAGGCTCGTACCAACAAGAGGAGCAAATGCTGCAGTTTCAGCCGACGCTTTTTTACCTGAGATCGGGCTTGTAGAAACCGGAGTGCCGGAAATCGGTGCGGCACGGGCTTCCGTCGCATAAGAAGATGCAGCAGCACAGGAATCGCGACAACCGCCATCCCACTCAGCAACAAAATGTTCAGGAAAGAAAGGCCCATAGTGTCAATAGTACTCGCTGAAGAATGGGCGTGTTTGCCTAGGCTCGCTGCTGACGATTAATTAAGTACTCCATGAGAGCAGCATCAAACGGCATGCTTGTATCAAGAGGCACATAATCGATACCCGCTTGCTGACAAATTTGCCTGTAGTGATCACGAAACTCTTCGACACCAGTCACATAGTCACGACGAGCAGCGTCAGCATCAACAACCATGCTCTGGCTGCTTTCTGGATCTGTAAGTTCTACCATTCCCTGAAAAGGAAATCGGACCTCTGCTTCATCCAGTACATGAAATAATATAATGTCATGATTTCGATGACGAAGCCGAAGCATTGCGTCACGAATTGCTGCTGGTTTCGCGAGCAAGTCACTAAAGATCATCAACAGTGAACGATGACGAAGCATTGCTCCGATCTGTACTAAACTGGCAGAAATTTCAGACGCACCAGCAGCCTTAGTCTTTGACAAAAGGGAGAGGACTTCTGAAATCTGGCTACGCCTTGATCGTGCTGGCAAGCTCGCGGTAATTTTTTCACCAAAAACCATCAAACCGCAGGGATCTTGCTGATGAACCATCAGCCAGCAAAGTGCTGAAGCCAGCGATATCGAATAGTCCAGTTTTGTGAATTGCTGCCTATAGGTGTACCCCATGGATCCACTCGTATCGACTACGAGATATCCTGTAATGTTTGTCTCGGCTTCATACTTTTTTATGTAATGCTTATCAGTCTTTGCATAGACAAGCCAATCAATATCTTTCGGATCGTCACCGGCCGCATACCGACGGTGCTCACTAAACTCGACAGAAAATCCTTGAAACGGACTGGCGTGAAGGCCCTGCAGAAAGCCTTTCACGATAAACTTGGCCCGCAGATCAAGCCTCGCAATCTGCTGAACCACATCTGGCTTGAGATATTCTTCTACTGCGCGCGACATGCAGCACTCATTTCACCAACGGGGGAACCGAGGGTTCCGGAACTTCTCGCAGCAATCTTTGAACAAGTGATTCACTCGTAAGGCCCTCTGCTTGAGCCTGAAAGTTTGTTGATATTCGATGCCTAAGCACCGGCACCGCAATCCGACGAATGTCATCGATAGAGACGCTGAATCGTCCATCCATCGCCGCCATTGCCTTGCCACCTTGTATTAAAAACTGGCCAGCACGCGGGCCTGCCCCCCAATCGACTAACTCTGAGACATACTTCGGAGACTGAGGATCTTTTGGACGAGTCGAACGGACGAGCGTAGCAACGTACTTAATGATGTACTCACTTACGGCAACACCAGCAACGAGTTTTTGAATATTTGTAATCGCTCTCCCAGAAAGCACTTTTCTGACTTCAGGACGCTCTGGTCGAGTCGTTGCCATCAATATCCGCTCTTCCTCGTCTGCACTTGGATACCCGACTTTAATATTGAACATAAATCGATCAAGCTGCGCTTCAGGAAGAGGATATGTTCCTTCCTGCTCAACTGGATTTTGTGTCGCGATTGTAAAGAACGGATCTGGTAACGAGTATGTTTCTTGACCAACGGAAACCTCTCGCTCCTGCATCGCCTGCAGGAGAGCCGCCTGGGTTTTCGGTGGAGTACGATTAATTTCATCCGCGAGCAAAACATTCGTGAATATAGGCCCCTCGACAAACCTGAAATTACGGCGACCTGACTCATCTTCATCGAGCACGTTCGTCCCTGTAATATCCGAAGGCATTAAATCAGGCGTGAACTGAACTCGCTTGAAATCAACATCCAGAATTCTTGCTACCGTTGACACCATAAGGGTTTTCGCCAAACCCGGCACTCCTTCAAGCAAGCAGTGGCCGCGAGTGAAAATCGCAGCAAACAACTGCTCGATTACTTCTTCTTGACCGACAATGATTTTTTGAAGTTCCTCCTGCATGAGCAGTCGATGCTGGGAAAATTCCTGCAGAACATCATCCAGTGACTTTTGTTTTCCAGCAGACGACACGAAGTCGGTTTCCTTCCTTAACGGGAATCATTATGGACATGGTGGCAGAAGTGATAAAATCCTGACCACTTCTCCATAAAGTATCGGTCTTTGTGCTACCAAGAGGCAAACAAAAACGTTGGCGCAGCGATAAGAAGGCACGGGAGACATGTCTCTATCCATGACAATGCCGTAGAATCAGGTTCAGTAGACAGGCACCTCTCCCTTATCTGGAAGGCTCCATGTATCACGTGTTATTGAGCAGTTACAAGAAAATCTCATGCGTTGCGTTGCTTGCTGCCATTCAACTCGTGTCCGCACCAGTTGCATTTTCTGCTGCTGACGAACTCCAGCCTGAGCAGATAAGCAACGCGATAGAACAAGCTAAAAAATGGCTTATACGCCAGCAGAGCCCGAACGGCACATGGAAGTCAGCGATGCGGACAGATGAAACTGTCGTAGGAGCAACTGCACTGGTCGTACTTGCTCTCGCGAACGCTGGCGTCGATGCTGATAAGCCCGCAATGAAAAAGGCGCTTACATGGTTGAGGGAGCAGACACCTACCGACACCTATTCGGTTTCACTTCAAACACAAGCCCTTGCGATGGTTTCACCGAAGCAGGACCTAGCCATTCTCGAACGAAATACCAGATGGCTTGAAGATCGTCAATCAAGTGGCCCTGGAGTGACTGGAGGCTGGTCTTACGGAGCGAACCGTTCGGGCGCAGACAACTCGAACTCCCAATTTGCAATTCTCGGATTACATGAAGCCCAACGAGCAGGTGTACGGGTAAACCCCAACGTGTGGAAGCTATCACAGAAATACTGGGAAGCTGCTCAGCGACTAGATGGCTCATGGGGTTACACCGCCGGGGGTGGCAACGGCACTGGCAGCATGACCTGCGCAGGAATTGCAAGCATGTGGATAACTGCAGAACATACCGAACGGCCCGACGCATTTGTGAATGGAACAAGTATTTCATGTTGTGGTGGTGGCTCTTCGGCCAAACCTCTTGAAAATGGACTTCAGTGGCTCGGCAAGAATTTCTCTGTGACGAGAAATCCACCTGGTGGGCAGCAATGGCTCCGGTACTACCTCTACGGATTGGAGAGAGTAGGACGATTTACTGCCAGACGATTCATCGGTAATCATGACTGGTATTTGGAAGGGGCAAAAATGTTTGTCTCATCCCAAGACCCTCTTTCGGGAAGCTTTCAAAGCAAGGGGTCTGAGGATGCCGTCGTGGCGACAAGTTTTGCCCTGTTGTTTCTTGCAAAGGGTCGTCGGCCAGTTGTCATTGCCAAAAGCCGTCACGGACCTCGAAATGACTGGAATCAGCACGGACATGACATTTCCCATCTTGTTGAATTTATAGAAAAAAGATGGCGTGATGATTATCCAGCCGGCCTCTCGTGGCATGTTCTCAACACACAGGAAGCGAACACGCAGGACCTTGCTCAGTCACCAGTTCTCTGGATCGGAGGTACCGCTGGCTTAGATCTTGGTAAAGAACCCGGTCGCCGATTGCGGGAATATATTGACCAAGGTGGATTTATTTTTGCTGAGGCGACCTGTACTGAAGGAGCAGCCTTTGACAAATCTTTCCGCCAATTGGTGAGTGAGATTTTCCCTGAACCCGAACACCAACTGAGCCTCCTACCACCGGAACATCCTGCGTGGTACGCCGAGAAGACTGTTGCCCCAGACTTTCAGCGCCCGTTACTCGGCGTTGACTACGGATGCCGCACCTGCCTGATCTATGCACCCTTAAATAAACCGGAGAATGAATCCCCACGTCTCCCAAGCCTGTCTTGCCTTTGGGAGCTTGCCGGTCCTTCATACAACGAATTTGATGAACCCATCCGTAAGCAAATTGATGCAGCGCTGGCAATCGGGGCAAATGTCATCGCTTATGCAACAAATCGTGAATTAAAAAAGAAGGACGAATTATTCGCCCGGAGCCAGCCGGAAGATACGCAACAAGATTCAATTGGCCGCGGCCAACTGACTATTGGAAAATTGCGACATGGTGGACTTTGTGATGCTGCCCCGAAAGCACTTGCAAACATTCTCAGAGCTGCTGCGCGAGAACTTGGGATACTCGTCGACGACACGCCAACAAAACTCGACCTCATTGATCCAGCAATTTTTAAACATCACATGCTTTTCATGCATGGCAGACAAGCATTTGTATTTGACGATGCACAGCGAAAAAACCTTCGAGACTTTTTGGAACGAGGTGGAACGCTACTTGCTGATAGCGTCTGTGCGTCTCAACCTTTTACCAATGCTTTCCGAAAGGAGTTTTCCGCCGGTCTCCCTGACCACACTATTGAGTCAATCCCGAATGATGACCCTCTCTTTTCAGCATCTACCTATGGAGGCTTCGACCTCCGTCGAGTAACACTGCGAGCACCGGCTGCCGGAGGAGGGCCACTTTCATCTGAGAAACGAAAGATACCGCCACAATTAGAAGGCATTCGTATGGGTGATCGGTGGGCAGTCATCTTCTCGCCCTTCGACATATCCTGTGCGCTCGAAAAGCAGAATTCTATGGAATGCACTGGCTACGACCGAGAGGATGCGGAAAAAATCGCACTCAATATTCTTCTCTATTCGCTCAATCAGTAGCAGCGAGAGCAAAAAGCCAATGGAACCCACGGCCTACTGGACTGTGCTCACGTTCCACACCAATCATTGGGTGTCCGCGCACCACTTTCTCAAGCTATGAAGTGCATCCGCAGGACTGAGGAAATCGCTCTTTTGATCACTATGAAGAACTTCTACTTGCACCGGGCAGACTGCGAAACAATGCTGTAGTGTGGGCCTTCTAAGCGAGAAACACCTCAACAGCACTATGTTTTTCAAATTAAACCATTTCCGTCTGGTCCTCTTCGTTATCGGCCTGGCCATCTACCTAGGCTCTGCTGGATGCAGAAAGAGCGAACAAGAGGCAACTCATCGGGGTACGTTCACCACGATTAACCCAGATGATTTATGCAAACGAATCACAAATATACTGAAGCAAACTCAAGATGGACGACAACTATCAACAGAACTTCAGGGAGCTTGGCAGATTGTTCATGGGATACTCGCATTTGGTGAGCAGTTTACTGTCCTTCATGAATCCGTCACCGTGCCCGCACTTGACTACTTACTTGAAGGCGGCACGCTGCAAGGATGGAAACTGCGGCCCGGCGAGAACGGAATTATTGCTCTCGTGGAGGAGGGAAGCGCCCTCGGACAAGGACACCAAGATCAGTGGCTTGGGTATCTTTCACAGTGCGGCAACGAGGGCATTCCACTCGAAACACCACTTATTGTTGGTGAAACATCAGCAACCGTCGATGATCTACTGCGACAAGCACAGGCTGATCTTCATACCGGCCAGGAAGCAACATGGACATTGATGGCATTCGCTACCTATCTCCATGAAGACGAAATATGGGAAGCCTCAAATGGAGAGACCTGGAACCTTTCACGAGTCATTGAGATGGAACTTGACACTGACCTGTACTCCAGTGCCTGTGGTGGGTCACATCGCCTGTACGGATTGGCAACCGCTGTGAATATATACCGGGGTCGGCATCCAGAAGCCTCCGAATTACTGCCCGAACCATGGAAAGCGGCAGAGGACACAATCTTGGAAAGCATCGATCTTTCACGTCGCTTCCAGCAAGCAGACGGCAGTTTTTCCACACAATTTTTCGAGCGACCTGCTTCGTCTATTGATGTTTTTGCAAAGCTTAGTTCGAGTGGACATATATTTGAATTTCTTGCGGTTGCGCTTCCTGCAGAGCGACTTCGTGAGCCCTGGGTATTACGTGCAGCCGACCGTTTGGCAATCACACTTGAACAGACTGCAGATATCGATATTGAATGTGGCGCTCTTTACCACGCTGCACATGGTCTTTTGCTCTACCGCAACCGTCTCTGCCAGTCACCATAACGGTTTTATTTATAAATCCTTGAAGGGACTGCTGCTGGCTTCTCTTATCGTGCCTCAGTATGTTACGATTTTTTAACGAAACTAATTTACGTAAACATATTTTGATACTCAACAAATATGTTGGCGATGACACTGAGATTTATTTGTGCACGGCCTTATCTTTTTCTACATCCAGAAGTTTGCTGACGAAGCCACTTCGGGCAAAACCACATGGCTCAAACTTCGAGATACGGTTACGGCAAGTAACAACAGGTATCTTCCAAACGAGGTGTACCCTGACGAAGATGCTGTCAAACTTCTGCAGAAAATTGCTGACACCTGCGGGGAGCCATTACCATCGCTCATTGAGCGATTCGGTGAATTCCTCGCGCCTCACCTGATCAAGGTTGCTGGCCAACATATTGATCCCACGTGGCGAACACTTGATCTCATAGAAAACACTGAGGAAATCATCCACAAGATGGTACGGGCAGCAAACCCTGGCGCTGAGCCACCGGTGCTTGAAACCGTACGGCATTCACCAAATGAACTTCACCTTGTCTACTCATCAGGCCGTCAGTTATGCCTACTTGCGAAAGGCATTACGCGAGGGCTTGCCGACCACTACGGTGAAACCATTGTCATTGAAGAGACGAGTTGCATGCACAAAGGAGACCCTTTCTGTTGCCTTGTGATTCAGGATGGCTCAAACGACACGCACTCAACAAGTTCACCTCTCTCGGAAACTCTTACCTTTGACCCACAAAGTGGTGAGTCGCTCAGACCACCAACAACAAACTGGCACTCGACTCCGCCAAGCACTTCAACAACCCCTTCGGCGATAGACAACTTCGCTATCAAGGGCTTAATTGGCCGCGGTGGAATGGGACACGTTTACCGGGGTTTTGACAACAAACTCGATCGCGACATTGCTATTAAGGTCATGCATCCGAGCCGAGCTGAAGACGAAGTTTCGAAAAAGCGATTCCTTCATGAAAGCAAAACTGCTGCATCAATTAATCACCCATCAATCGTGACGATCTATCAGATCGGCGAACACAACAAGCTTCCGTACATTGCTATGCAATATATTGATGGACCCAATCTTTCTGAATATCGAACACAACTCGGTGGACTGATCCCGATTCCCGAGGCTATACGAATTGGGCGAGAAATCTGCGAAGGACTTGCTGCAGCCCATGAAAAAGATCTTGTCCACCGCGACATTAAGCCGGACAACATTCTCCTCGAATCCCCAAATCAACATGTCCAGATTATTGACTTCGGCCTAGCTCACGAAGCGGGAGATAAAGAAGGGCGATTAACTATCGACAATGCTGTCATTGGCACACCCGCCTACATGTCTCCTGAGCGTATTGGCACTGACGAAGTAAATGCAAAAAGCGATCTCTTCGGGCTCGGGGTTATTCTGTATGAGATGATTTCCGGCAAGCTTCCGTTTGACGGAAAATCAATGGTCTCCATTCTTGCCTCCATTTCTCGAGGCAAACCAACCACCATTCATACACTTGTTCCTGACATACCCCAAGATCTCGCTGATCTTATTATGCAACTGCTCTCAAGTGAACGAGACAAGCGCCCCGCCGATGCCACTGAAGTTGTCAGACGGTTGCGTGCTATTGAAAAACAATAAGCACTGACCGTTTGCATTCAAATTTTACTTGCGGAGTTCATTTTTGATGGCATCAGCCAGAAGGTTCAAGTCTCCTTGCCACGTAATGTTCGTTGATTGCTGAGTAGCTAAATCTTTCAATTGCGCTGTACCCAACTTGAATTCTTCACTACCTATTACAAGTCCCTTCTGAAACCCCTTCTTGCCTGCCCACTTGAGTTGCTGCCCCAGCTTTTTGGGCTCTGGATAGAAATCGACCGACAGACCGTGCTCTCGAAGCCTCGCTGCAATCCGAAGGTAATCACCAAGATGGGACTCATCGAAATACACCAGGAATATTGATGCTGGCGTTTCGACTGACGTCAGTTTGTCAAGTTCTTCAAGGCCAGCCAGCAGGCGATCGATCCCAAGTGATGCGCCAACTCCTGGAAGAGATTGTTTTGTATAAAGTTCTGCAAGGTTGTCATATCGGCCACCGGAACAGACACTTCCTAGATCGGGCAATTCATCAAGAAAGCTCTCGAGGACGATGCCTGTGTAATAGTCAAGACCTCTTGCGATAGATGGATCAAGTGTGATGCGATCATCACCAACCCCAACTTCAGATAAACCGCTCAGAAGTGCACGAACAGCTTCAACCCCCCGTGTACCGATGACAGATTCGCCAACCAAATCCTGAAGTTCATTCAAAACATCTGTTGCCGATCCAGCAAGTTCACCAAGACCAAGAAGTCGATCGATAGACGGCACAGAAACACCCTGTTCCTGAAGCTCCTTGGCTAAGGTATCACGAGGGATTTTCCCAGTCTTATCCAGGCATCGAAGCACATGTGTTGTCTTGCTCGTGAGCCCAAGCACCTCGAGAATGCCTGAAAGAATTCTTCTGTCGTTAATGCGAATTGTAAACTTGTCGATACCAATCGCTGCTAACAGGTCATGCACGACCAACACTGTTTCAAGATCTGAAATTGCGCTGGTTGTACCAATCGTATCAAAATCACATTGCATGAATTCTCGATATCGACCTCGCTGCGTATTTTCACCACGCCAGACTGTGCCCATGTGATACCGTTTGAATGGAGTACCGAGTGTCGAGATGTGTTGCGCAGCAAAACGTGCAAAGGGAACAGTGAGATCAAATCGCATGCCAACCTCTCGCTTCCCATGATCGGTGAAGCGATAAAGTTGCTTATCCGTTTCGTCACTTCCTTTACCGGTCAAAATCTCAAGATACTCGAGAGCTGGTGTCTCAATCGGTGAGAAGCCATACGACTGGTAGACCTGGCGAGCTATCTCAAGAACACGCTCCCTTGCAAGCGCCTGAGATGGCAGTAGATCGCGAAAACCTTTTAGCGTTCGTGGTGTGATTCGTGACAGAATGATGCCTCCTCAAAACATTCTCGTAACTGCTGAACAACAACTATTTATACGAGCATACGCTGAATCTATAGGATTTGTAATAATGCTGGCTTTGGACTTCGAATAGATCGCTGGCGATATTTCTTTTTTTTACCATCACCAACATCTTCACCACCTGGGCCAAGCACTGCCTCCATGTATTCAACAACCTGCTCGGGGGTTTCAAAATATTGGTCATACACCCACTCGTCCTCATATTCACAATGTTCTGTCGTGTATTCACGACAGATTGATGGGCGGGAATTATAGATACCGCAACGATTATCTTCCTGAAGGTGCTTACAAACTGTATGCACACAGATATACCATTCTCCATCTTCAGTAAAAGCGGTGGCGTGCTCATGGAGCAAGGACCATCGCAAGGCATCAAATTCTTGCCTGGTTGTTGGCTTCTCTAATGGGAATGTGAAGTATCGACAGCATTTCGCAGTACAGTATTCACAGAGATTCACTCCTCTGCCTAACTCCTCACGAGGTGGCTTTGTTCGCCTGCGAGAAAGCTCTTTACCTTTCCCAGAATTTGAAATAATTGAGGACATTGCGATATCTCGAAAAATGAGAATCAAAAAGCAATCGTAGTGTCAGTAGTTTCTGATCATGCCACTATAACCGACGTTTCGTGAAGAAGCGGCTATACTGAGAAAATCTGAACTTCTGAAATGCTATTGGCCAGGGAGGCTACCGTGCCAAAACGCTGGAACATCGCACCACACGACCCGACAACGGTTGCATCGCTGGAAAAGTCTGCCGGAATATCCCCTATTCTTGCACGCTTATTAGCCGCACGAGGTGTCACCGACCCAAAGCAGGTCCGTGGCTTTCTTGATGCCTCAATGGCTAACCTACGTGAACCCGAAGAACTTTTTGGTATCGCAGAAGCCGCCGACAGTATTCTCGCTGCTGCAAAAGCTGGACGAAAGATTGTTATCTATGGTGACTACGATGCAGACGGCATGTCATCGACGGCAATTTTATGCCATTGCCTTAAAGCAATTCATGTTGAACCACACTGGTATGTGCCAGACAGGTTTGATGAAGGCTATGGCCTCAATTCAGATGCGTTACGACGATTGAAACAAGACGGTGCAGAACTCGTTGTGACCGTCGATTGTGGTATCGCTAGTGTTGCTGAGGCTGACGTGGCACGTGAAATTGGCCTCGAATTAATTATCACCGATCATCACAACTTTGCTGATCGCCTCCCTGCGGCAGATGTTCTGGTCCACCCTCGACTCCCTGGATCAGAATACCCATTCGGGGACCTTTGCGGGGCCGGTGTTGCTTTCAAACTTGCATGGGCTATTGCCACACGATCATGTGGAGCAAAGCAGGTGACGCCGCGTTTACGAGAAATGCTGCTTCAGTGCGTAGGGCTCGCTGCGGTTGGTACGGTTGCCGACGTTGTCCCACTGCTTGATGAAAATAGGGTGTATGTAAAGTATGGCTTGAAGTGCCTGCGTGAGAAGGGTGGACCTGGCGTCTCGCGCCTTCTTGAACTTGCCAAACTCAGCCAAAAGTCTTCCCTCGATAGTGAGGATATCGCTTTTCGATTCGCCCCCCGACTCAATGCTGCTGGTCGCCTTGGTCAGGCCGGGTGCGGCATTGAGTTATTAACAACTTCAGACAAAGACCGTGCCACGACACTGGCAAACTATCTTCATGAATTAAATGGGCAACGTGAAACCGAAGAGCGAAGCATTCAGCTTTCGGCGACAAAACAGGCAAAAGAAAAGTTTCATCCTGAAACTGATCCTGCACTTGTTCTTGCAGGCCGCGGGTGGCACGCTGGTGTTATAGGGATTGTTGCAGGACGACTTGCTGAACGATGGCATCGTCCTGTCGTAATGCTGGCCCGCGATGAACTGCTCGCGAAACCAGCGATTGGAAGTGTTCGTAGTGTTCCCGGTTTTGATGTCCATGCGGCTCTGCAAGCATGCCGGGAACTCTTACTAACTTGTGGTGGACATGCCGCGGCAGCGGGTCTTCGCATTGAAGACGGAAAGATTGATGCCTTCCGAGAAGCGTTTCTTGCGGAAGTCACAAAGCGAATGCCGAATGAACTACGACAGGCCCAGATACAACTTGATGGTGAAACAACTCTGGCAGGTGTCACGCTCCAAAGCATCGGCGAACTTGAACGACTTGCTCCCTTTGGTCAAGGAAACAAACGTCCCTATTTGTGTGCGTCTGGTGTCGCCTGTGCAGAGCCTCCACGAACCATGGGCAATGGCGATAAACATATGTCAGTCAAGCTTGTTCAAAATGGAGTCCAGATTCGAGCAGTGGCTTTCGGTGGTGCCGAGTGGATTCCTCATCTGCCGCCACCGGGCGAGCCTTTTAACATTGCCTTCAAGCCAAAGATCAATGAATTTCGGGGAAGAAGAACTGCCGAGATAGAACTGCTAGACTGGCGGCCTAATGGAATTGACGTTTCTGTAGACCTGCCCACAGCAGATGCTACGCCGTAATCCTTGAACCAGGTCTCGCTCGAGTGGAGAAAGATGTCATCATGAAAAGAATTCTTATATTTGTTGCTCTGTCCACAGCCCTTTCGGCATTGCCATATAACACCGGTGTCCAGGGTGATGACTGGCCACAATGGCAAGGACCAAATCGTGATGGCATTTGGCATGAGCAGGGGATCATAGAGCATATTCCTGAAAACGGATTGCCGATTCTATGGAGAGTTCCACTTGGAGGCGGATACTCCGGTCCTGCAGTCACTGGCGAGCGCCTTTATGTAGCCGACTATATAAAAACGGAGGGAGCCTTAGAGAACAATCCAAACAATCGATCACTTCTCTCTGGTGCTGAGCGCGTGCTTTGTTTTGATACAACAACCGGAAAAGAACTCTGGAAGCACGAGTACGACTGCCCTTACTCGATCTCGTATGCAGCAGGTCCACGATGTACGCCTACGGTGCATGACGACCGAGTTTATGCACTTGGATCGGAAGGGAATTTCCTTTGCCTTGATGCCGAGAACGGCAAACTCCTGTGGGAGAAAGATTTTAAAAAAGACTACGACGCCTCGACGCCAATTTGGGGGTTCTGCGGTCACCCACTCATAGTGGATGACCTTGTAATCTGTGTTGTTGGCGGGGAAGGCAGCGTGGCGGTTGCCTTTGATCGAGTATCAGGTACGGAGCGTTGGCGAGCTCTTACTGCAAGTGAGCAAGGGTACTGCCCTCCGACGATCATTGAATCTGCTGGCATCCAGCAACTTCTTATTTGGGATGCTGATAATCTCAATAGCCTTGAACCTGCCACCGGTCGTCAACTCTGGTCAGAACCACTGAAGCCTATGTATGGGATGTCTATTATGGTGCCACAACTAGGAGAATTGAACGATGACCAGGTTCTCTTTGCCAGTGGCATTGGGAAGATTGGTGCTCTTTATTCCCTTGCAAAGGATTCACCGGGTGCTCAAGTCGTCTGGCGAGGTGGGCCAAAGAATGCCATGTACTGTGCCAACAGCACTCCTTTCATCGAGAAGAATACGATCTACGGGTGTGATTGTCAGACAGGAATGCTAACCGCCGTTGATCTTGAATCTGGTGACCGACTGTGGGAAACAAGTGTTCCCACATCAGATACGGACAGGCCGGCCAAACATGGAACAGCGTTTCTGATTCGGCAGCCGCTCCCGAAAGACCCATCTCGTGTCTGGCTGTTCAGTGAAACAGGTGATCTCATTCTTGCGCGGCTGACACGTGATGCCTATGAAGAACGTGGCCGAATGCATGTACTTGAACCTACTAATGAATGTTTTGGTCGGTCAGTCGTCTGGACTCATCCAGCGTTTGCCAATGGATGTTGTTTTGTACGGAATGACAAGGAACTTGTATGTGTCTCACTTTCAGTGAAGCATGACCACAACTAACTACACGATCGTCTTTACCTTCTTTTGCTCATCGTCACATGCCGGTCAGTCTGCAACTTTATTCAACGGGTGCTTCCAGCCCCGGCTGGCTGAAAGCTAGTTGTCAAAAAATATGCCACTATCTCGAACGCAATAGAAGTACTTTAAGTACAGGCTGTCCAAGAATCGCGATGGAGAAAATAACGCGTTATCCGCACTTGGCCCGAGGTTTAGATTGGTCTTAACGCAAAAACCAGTAATTCTGTTTGGATAAAATAACTGGCTTCAAAATGATAGATTTTTGAGCACCGATTTATTGAGTTCTTTGGGGTACTTTTTTATGCTCTAATTTTCCTTTACTTCATTCGGTAGTGAATCATGACTGAAACAAATAAAAACAAACGACTAAGGGTAGTGATTGGGAGCATGACGTGCTTATTCGTGTCAGCATGCTGGTTCGTCATGAATGACGAAGACAAGCACACAGTGATTGCTGACTCAGAAAACTCTGGGGAGTTTTATTATTCAACTCTCAGTGACATCACTGGTGAGGAAACTCAATGCGTAGCGTGGGAAGTTCCTGGAAGTATTGGGACGTCCTATATTTGCGTTTCTAAAGTCGTGGTTGATGGCAAG
>JADHSL010000118.1 GCA_016776925.1 Pirellulales bacterium
TCTGATGCAGAACTCGTTGAGTGCCAGTTGCATTCGAACGATTGGTATGTCCGCCATGCAAGAACACTTTTGCAGTATCGGCAGGCAAGCGGAACGTTGAATCGTAAAGTGGTTCATCAGAAACTCAATGACATACTCAACACAACATCACAGCCACCCAAGAGATTGCGAGCGTTATGGGCGCTGTATGTGACTGACGGACTTACGGAAAACCGTCTTTACGAATTGCTTAATGATGCAGATGAGCATGTTCGGGCATGGTCCATTCAGTTTCTCTGTGATGTGAGTGAAACAAATGCATTTCAGCCAGAGCGAGATGCAGGCTGGGCTCTCGAGGCAGAAACACTTGAGAAACTAGTTGTCATGGCAAAGGATGATCCGTCACAGGTTGTGAGGCTGTATCTGGCTTCCGCTGTGCAGCGACTGCCGTTCGCTCAGCGATGGTCAATTCTTCAAGGGCTCATCTCACATGCAGAGGATGTGAGTGACAATAATCTGCCCCGTATGTACTGGTTTGCGTTGGAGCCGATGGTACCCGGTGCTCAACGTGAATCACTTGAGCTTGTGATGGCTGGTAAAATACCGAGGTTGCAAGAGTTTGTTGCGCGACGTTTGACTACCGGCGACGGTGGCAATAAAAAGCTCAACCAGGTGCAAAAGGCCGAAGCGTGGAACGGCCTGATTAAAAAGATTGCCAAGGGTGAAATGGCTACAGCGCTGCGAGTGTCTGATGTTGGAGAAGGTGGCGTTGTTGAGCATGCTGTGTTTCGGAATGAGTCAGCCGTACAGACACATCCTCTCGACCGAAAGACACCGTGCATTCTGAGTAAGAATCAACTCACGATACCCGAAGGTAAGAAAACATCACTGAAGCTCCGTGTCAGTCACCATCCACATGGTGATTGGCAACTTCGCGTTGTCGCAAACGGAAAAGTGATGGCGGATTATGTTATTGGCCCGGACACAGTTGAGTCAGACGAGTGGCTTGATGTGTCGGTCGACTTGACTGAATTTGCTGGTCGTCGCGTCTCGCTGGCTTTAGAAAATCGCGCAAACGATTGGCACAATGAATGGGCATATTGGAATAATTTGGAACTCGTTACGGAGTAGAGTGATGCGACGGAGTTTCAAAGGAGTCACTTTTTTCTGTCTGCTGACTACATCATGTTTTATTTTCAATGCTTCGGTTCAGGCGGAGGAGCCGGCAAAGATTGTCTTTATTTCAGGGAAGCCCAGTCATGGGCGAATGAAGCATGAGCATCGAGCTGGAAATATGATCTTGGCTGATGCACTCGATCGATCAGGCCTTGATGTTGAAACAGTACTCGTTCCGTTGCTTGGTTATCCGGAAGATCCGTCTGTCTTCGAGAATGCGGCGACGGTTGTAATTTTTTGTACAGGGCATCAAGGGCATGTGCTCAATCCGCATCTGCCTGAATTCGATGCACTGATGAAGTCGGGGGTTGGTGTCGTGATGATTCACTGGGCAACCGAAGCTGAGAAAGGCGAGCCCGGTCAAAAATTTCTTGAATGGATGGGTGGATTCTGTGATCTCGACTGGTCAGTTAATCCGCACTGGACGCCACACTTTACCGATTTTCCAGAGCATCCTGTTGCAAATGGTTTGAAACCATTTCAGGTCGACGACGAATGGTACTACCACATGCGGTTTGTCGATGACATGAAAGGAGTCACTCCAATACTTGCTGACCTTCCGCCGCCGAACACGCTCCGTCGACCAGATGGTCCACGAAGTGGAAATCCTGCAGTCCGTAGGGCTGTTGCAGCGGGTGAAAAACAAGTTGTGGCATGGGCATACGAGCGTCCTTTTGGTGGTCGAGGTTTTGGTTTTACTGGCGCGCACAATCATGTGAGCTGGCTTGATGAAAACTTTCGGAAGGTGGTTCTCAACGGCATTTTATGGACAGCCCATGTAGAAGTGCCCGAGGGAGGCTGCCCGTCGCCTGTAGTCAGTGATGTACAAATACAAGCCAACCTCGACCCCGTTGTGCATAAACAGAAGGTATCAAAGTGAACAGAACGAATCGTGTGGTGCGCGGCATCTGGCTCTTCGGCTTTATTGCCTGCTTTGCCTCGAATGCAGCTAGTAATGAAGCTGTTGCCGAAAGGCCAAATGTTATTGTTGTCATGACCGATGATCAGGGGTATCCAGAGCTGTCCGTACATGGCAATCCAGTTTTACAAACCCCTCATCTCGACTCGCTGCACGATGAGAGTTTGAGACTGACGGATTACCACGTTGCGCCCATGTGTACACCGACGCGTGGGCAGTTGCTTACTGGGATTGATGCAGCACGGAATGGCGCAATCAACGTAAGTAGCGGTCGCGCTTTACTGCGTCCGGAAATCCCTACGATCGCCAACTACTTTGGTGACGCGGGGTATGCCACGGGAGTATTTGGTAAATGGCATCTTGGTGCCAACTATCCATTTCGTCCGCAGGACCGTGGCTTTCAGGAGAGCGTCTGGTATCCCTCCTCGTCCATTCCCTCTGTTCCAAGCTATTGGGGCAACGACTATTTTGATGACGTCTATATTCATAACGGCACAGAAGAACAGTTTTCAGGTTACTGCACCGATGTGTTTTTTGCTGAAGCAAAGGCGTTCATGAAGAAGTCCGTAGCAGCGAATAAACCATTCATGTGCTATCTCGCAACGAATACGCCACACGGGCCATTCAATCCGAAGCCTGAAGATCGCGATGTGATCACAAAAAGATTGGCCGATCCCCAGTTTGATCATCTGGATGGAAAATTAAAGAACCAACTCGCCAATTATCTAGGCATGATTGTGAACATCGATGCCAACATGGGGAGCCTGCTTGATTTTCTTGACGACGAAGACCTGGCTGACAATACGATTCTGATTTTCAAAACGGACAATGGCAGCCTCTTGGGACCTCGCTATTTTAATGCTGGAATGCGTGGCCGGAAGACAGAACTCTGGGAGGGTGGGCATCGTGTTCCGTGTTTCATTCGTTGGCCCGATGGCAATCTCGCAAAACCACAAGACATTGGCGGACTTACTCAAGTACAAGATATTTTGCCGACTCTATTGGAATTGAGTGGAATTAAATCTGAGAACGGACCCGAGTTTGACGGAATGAGTCTGGCTTCTGTTTTACGGGGTGAACAGCACGTGCCTGATGATCGAATTCTCATCATTAATTACAGCAGGATGCCGGGGTTCGCGAATTACCCGTCACCGTATAGTCAAACTCAGATGCGAGCTGATCAGGCTGGTGTGCTCTGGAAACGGTGGCGACTCTTGGAGGATCGTGAGCTTTACAATTTAGAGACCGATCCTCTTCAGCAAACCAATGTCATCGATCAGCATCCAGAGGTCGTCGTGAAATTGCGAAAGCAACTCACTGAATGGTGGGACCGAGTCGGAGGGGCCGCGAACGAAGAACAACGCATCATCGTTGGAACAAAGCATGAGAACCCTACCAAACTATCTGCCACCGAATGGTTGGATGTCTTCGTGGACCAGCAAGGGCAGGTTCTTAGAGGCCAGCAGAAAAGTGGATACTGGTTGATCGATGTGGCGGAGGCTGGTGATTATGACATCGAGCTTCGTCGTTGGCCCAAAGAGGCAGATGGAACTATTCAGGGAACGTTGCCAGATGGAACAGGAACCGCGTTACCTATTACTCAGGCGAGCCTATATGTCGCCGGCCATAACCACATGAGCATTGGTAAAAAAAAGGGCTATCAATTTGAGGGTCTGACCAAGCAAGTTAAGAAGGATGACAAAAGCATTACTTTTACAATGCACTTAAAGAAGGGTCCAACTGCTTTACACACGTGGTTCAGGGGTAAAGACAATACGATGCTCAGTGCGTATTATGTCTATGTGAGTCCCAAAAATGGCGTACAAACCAAATGAGTGCATAATATGAGTGTGCAGAAGAACATGGAATGTTCCATTGAGTATTGGGTTTCTTCTGTGAGCTATAGCTGAGAAAACAAGTGAGTAATACCGTACATCGATTGACACGACGAAACCTTCTTCACGGTGCTGGGCTTGCCCTGTCCCTTCCAGTCTTTCAGAGTCTGGGTCAAGGAAAAGGCGTTGGGGATCAATCTCCGCGACGGTTGGTGTGTGTTGGAAATCACCTTGGCTTTTATCCGGGCAACTTTTTTCCAAAAACTGCTGGCCATAATTATGTTCCCACATCGACACTGAAGCCACTGGATATGCATCGTGACGCTCTCACGGTGTTCTCAAATTTGGACCATGGGCTCAACGGTGGGCATGGCGCGGTACAGGGATTTCTGACCAGTATTAAAAAAGAAGAAGCTGCTGGATTTCCTGAGAAGAATATCTCACTTGATCAGGCAGCAGCCGAATTCGTTGGTAGCAAAACTCGTTTTCCTTCGATCAACACGGGTATCGTACATGGTACGGACATGTGTTGGACGCGTGCTGGCGTCCACGTGCCACCAATCAACAATCCTGCAATGCTCTTTCGTGGTCTCTTTGTGAGTCCTCCACAGAGTAAGGCGGACGTTGAACACATGCGACTCGAGCATCGCGGCAGTGTACTTGATGTATTACGTGATTCAGCACGTGCCTTGCACCGAACGCTCAATACAGCAGATCAAGACAAACTCGATCAATATTTGACGTCAGTCCGCGACGTTGAACGGCGACTGCAAATGTCTAAAGAATGGTTGCATCGGCCCAAACCGAAACCGTCGATAGAAGAAGTGCTAGACGAGGAACGCCAGCAAATTGATGAAGTAGAACTTTTTTACGACCTCATGGCCCTTGCTTTGCAGACAGACTCCACTCGTGTGGCAACATTTGAAACTGGATTAGGTTTCCGGACGTCTGAGTTAGACCTCGGTAGTTACCATGGTCTTTCTCATCATGGAAAATCAGAGGACCGGATTGGTCAGCTTCAGGTTGTAGAAGCTTTTTTAACAACAAAGCTCAGCAACTTTCTTGCACGACTAAAAGAAGCACAAGTTTTTGACAACACGTTAGTTGTCTTTGGCAGCGGTATGAGTGATGGGTCGATTCATAGCAACAAGAATCTTCCAGTGCTCCTTGCCGGTGGTGGGCTCAAGCATCAGGGGCATGTTATTTGTCCTGAAGAGCAACACAAGCGAGTTCCCCTTTCGAATCTTTGGTTATCTGTTTTGCAGTGGTTCGGAGCAGAAGAAGCTGATCGTTTCGGAAGAAGCACAGGGACCTTTTCTCCAATGGAAATTGGATAGGAGAGTGGCATGAAAACCACGATCTACTGTGCCGTCATTGTTTTTCATGGTCTGATCGCATTTGCTGTCGCAACTGAAAATTCAGTTGGCCAGAATGTGGCTGACGAAAATGCAGCTGGCCAGAATGCAGCGGTGTTTCTTGAAAAATATTGCATCCAATGCCACGGTGATCAAAAACAAAAGGCTGATCGTCGATTCGATACGCTTTCATCACAAATTGAGAACCTTGATGACTTGGGTCGTTACCAAGAGGTTGTGGACCAACTGAATCTTGAAAGCATGCCACCAGAAGGGAAACCCCAGCCTTCCCCTAGTGAACGTCTTGTCATGATTGATGCGCTCACTCGCCGCATTGAAACTGCTCATGCCGAACTCAACACGTCTGGTGGGCATAGTGTTCTTCGGCGGCTCAATGCATGGGAGTATCGGCAAACGATCGGGGATCTACTCGGACTCGATGTTGAGGTCTGGAATCCGTCAGAAGATTTTCCTGAGGAGGTTGTGGTTGACGGGTTCGATAACAACGGTGCTGGTCTCGTTACCTCTGGCATGTTAATGGATCATTACTTAAGCGCGGCTGAAGAAGCTATTCATCGCGCCACGAAGTTCGGGAAACGACCAGTTGCGAAAAGTTACAGGCAAGCATCCCCTTTCTATTTTAGTGGGAAAGGCTACGAAGACTTACCAAAACTGTTCAAAGTTGATCGCTTTCGCTTTACACCCGATACGCCTTTTACTGATCTTTATGGTCGTCACTATCGTGGTGGGCATATTGGATTTCTTCCCTTGGTTCGGCAGGGTGGTGTGCCGCATAGTGGCATCTACACCATTCGTGTGAAGGCGGCAGCTATAAGTCGTCACCATGACTATGGAAAAGCACTGGGTGATTTTCGCAATGGTGATCCGTTGGTTATGGAAATCGCTGCTGTCGATCGACGGGGAAGTGTTGTAAGTACTGGGAATGTTTCAAAAATGATTTCCTTGGCGAGAGTCGAGCTGACGAATGAAGAACCTGAGTGGTTTGAGTGGGATGTCTATGTGGAAGCCGGATTTGAGCCGGAAGTTCGCTTTCGTAATGGGCCGATGGCTGCCAAACGAATGGTGCGAATGCTGACAACCCACGCTGCCGACAAACCTGAATTCAAGCCGTTTGTTGATATGAAAGGTGGTCTCGAAAAAGCGCATGGGGTACTCAAGGGATATCAGGGACCGCGTCTGCGCGTGTGGGAAATTGGAATAGAGGGCCCGCACGTTGATGTCTGGCCAACCGCCGGGCATCGTGCGCTCTATGGGGCGTTGACCCGTGAGGAACTCAATGCCGAGACAATCCAGCAGCAGCTTGAGTTATTCGCTGAAAAAGCATTTCGACGCCTACCCGTTGAGGGCGAAGTTGAACCAATTCAGGAACTTGTTGCTGAGAGCCTCAAAGCAGGTGTAGATCCTTTAGAGGCATTTCAACTTGGATGTCAGGCCATCCTTTGTGCACCAGGGTTCTTATATTTGAATCTCGGTGAAGGGCCACTCGAAGAAATTGCACTGGCTTCGAGGTTGTCCTATTTTCTTTGGTCATCACCGCCAGACGAAACGTTACTTCGCTTGGCAACGAATAATAAATTAAAAGCTGAGTTGCCAGAACAAGTCACACGCATGCTTGCTGATCCACGTTCTGAACGATTTGTGCATCATTTTGTGCGGCGATGGTTAGACCTGGATAACATCGGAACGATGCCTCCGTCGGCAGAATTTCTTGAGTATTACCGAGATAATCTTCAGGTAGCTATGCGTCAAGAAACAGAATCGTTCTTTCGGCATGTGCTGGATACGAACCAAAACGTGCAGGATTTTCTGGATGCAGACTATTCATTTTTAAACCGTGAACTTGCCTTGCATTACGGTATTGAAGGTGTTGAAGGAAATGGCTTACAAAAAGTGTCGTTGCAAGGAAGTCGACGAGGTGGATTGATTGGCCACGGTGCATTCTTGACGGCATCAGCAAATGGTGTTGATACATCGCCTGTTGTTCGTGGTATTTACGTGCTTGAAAAAGTGCTTGGTTATTCTCCACCACCACCGCCGCCTGACGTGCCACTTATTGAGCCAGATATCCGTGGTGCTGTCAGTATTCGTGATCAACTTGAAAAGCACCGCAATGTTGCAACATGTGCTGAGTGTCATCGAAAGATTGATCCACTTGGATTTGCACTTGAAAACTATGATGCCATTGGTGGTTGGCGGGATGAATATGACGGTAAAGTTTCGATTGATTCCTCAGGGAAGCTGCCTGATGGAGATTCGTTCGAGACTCCAGCGGAATTCCAAGAGGCTCTCCTGCGGCGAAAGGATCAGTTC